>NZ_JAUPWM010000021.1:0-111463 GCF_032436795.1 Streptomyces sp. P9(2023) | reverse complement strand
TACGCCCGCGCCAAACCCCGTACCGGCCCCGCTGGTCTGGGGCGAGGGTCCGGCGCGTACGCCCGCGCCAAACCCCGAGCCGACCCCGCTGGTCTGGGGTGAGGGTCCGCCGCGTACACCCGCACCCAACCCCGCGCCCACCCCAGCGGCGCCGGCCCGGGACGGGGGTCCGGCGCGCGCACCCGCACCCGCACCCGCCCCACTGGGGCAGGACGGGGGAGCGGCGCGCACCCCCGTACCGACCTCCACCCCCACCCCCGCGCGGCGGAAGCCGCGGGGGGCTCGGTATGCGGGGCTCGACGTGGTCGAGGAGGTTCAGGAGGTCGTGCCGAGCGTCGGGGTCGAGCTGCCGGTCGCCGGGGTCGCGCCGCGGGGGGCGCGGTTCGGTGGGGTCGAGGTGCCGCCCGTGCCCACGGGTCGTACGCCCTCGCGGGAGGCCGAGGCGGACGCGGTCCGGGCGGCGGGCAACGCCGCGTACGCGCTACGGCGCCTGCGCGCCCAGGGACGCAGCGGTGAGGCGCACGCGCTGCTGTGCGAGGCCGTCGCCGGGCCGCCCGCCCGGCTTCCGGCGCTCGCCGCGGAGCTGCACCGCGTCGGCCTCGGCGCCGAGTGGGCCACCCTCCTCTGGGAGGCGGCCTCGCTGCCGCCCGGACGCCTCGCCGCCGTCGCGGGCGCGCTGGCCGACGCGGGCCGGTCCGGGGACTGCGAGCAGCTCCTGCGGCAGGGCGTCGCCCGCCCGGTCGGCGAACTGGCCGGCGCGTGCGCCGCGCTCCACGCCGAGGGCCATCACCGCGAGGCCCACGCCCTGCTCACGGCCTTCCTCCGGGTCCGTACCCCCGAGGACGCCGCCCAGCTCGCCGCCGCCGACCCGCACGGCCTCGTCCCGCAACTCCGGGAAGCCGCCCGCGCGGTGTCCCCGGACCGCGAACGCGACCTGCTCCACGCCCTGCGCGTCGCGGGCCTCGCGGGCTTCATGGGCGGCGGCGCTTGACGGACGGTCAGAGCGCTCCGCTCACACGCCCGAACGACGCGCCTGCCACTCGCGCCCGATCCCCCTGATGAACGCGGGGTACACGCCCAGGTACCGGAACGGCTTGATGAACGCCATGTACGCGGCGCCGAGCAGGCCGTTCGACTTCACCAGGACCGTCATCTGGCCGTGGTACCCGCCGGACCCGTCCGGGACCCAGCCGATGTGCATCAGCCCGTGGACGGTCCGGTTGGCCATCTCGGCCGCCCACTCGTCATGCGTCTGGTAGACGGACGTCATGGGGACCGCCCGGAGGTCGGGCCCCCGCGGCCCCTCGCGGAGATCGGCCGGCAGCCGGTCGCGCAGGGAGGTCACCCGTCCGCCGACGCCGGAGCCGTCCTTGTCCAGGCCGAGCAGCTTCCCGAGCTTCCAGCGGATCGCGAAGAGCAGGCGCGGAACCGGGGAGGAGATCGGCCCGTCGCTCCCGCTCCCGCGCCCGCCGCCGTCGTCCTCGCTCGCGAACTGCTCCACCAGTCGTGCGAGGTCGTCGGGGCCGCCCGGGGTCGGGAGCGCCCACACGTCCTCGACGCGGAAGTCGGGGGCGATCTCGTGGATCCGCCAGGGGCGGGAGGTGTGTGCGGTGCTGGGGAGTCTCATGTCGCCAAGCCCCTTGTCTATACGCTGCCGTATAGACAAGGCTAGCACCTGATCTATACGGCACCGTATAGATCAGGGGGATGCGAGGGGAGACACATCATGGGCGTGACCCGCACGCCGCGCGGCAGGTGGATCGAGGAGGGGCTGCGCGCGCTCGCCGCCGGCGGCCCCGAGGCCGTCCGGATCGAGCCCCTCGCCCAGGCGCTCGGCGTCAGCAAGGGCGGCTTCTACGGGTACTTCCGCAACCGGGACGCCCTCCTCGCCGAGATGCTCGACACCTGGGAGCGAGAGGTCACCGAGGCGGTGATCGAACGCGTGGAGAGCGGCGGCGGAGACGGCCGCACCAGGCTGAAGCGGCTGTTCGCGCTCGTCGCGACCCTCGAAGGCCCGGTGACCGGTACCCCGGTCGACCTCGCGATCCGCGACTGGGCCCGCCGTGAAGCCTCCGTGGCCGAGCGGCTCCGGCGCACCGACAACCGGCGCATGGACTATCTGCGCACGCTGTTCCGCGACTTCGTCCCCGACGAGGACGAGGTCGAGGTCCGCTGCATGCTCACCTTCTCGGTCCGGATCGGCACCCACTTCATCGCCGCCGACCACGCCGGCCGCACCCGCCCCGAAGTGATGGCGCTGACCGCCGAGTGGCTCCTGCGGTAACCGCCCGCCCGGCTCCCGTCCGCGATCCGAGCGTGTCGGTGCGTGTCCGACATGGACCACTCGGGTATGAAACATGATCGACTCCGGCGGTTCACGGCGGTGGTCTTGCTCCGGGCTGGGACGGGGCTTACGTTCTCCTCCTACGCACCGCGTCTACGTGCGTAGAGGCTCTCTGACGCCGCGCCGAAGGAGCAGCTCATGACCGACGTCGTACGCGCCGCACTCGTCCAGGCGACCTGGACCGGCGACACCGAATCCATGATCGCCAAGCACGAGGAGCACGCCCGGGAGGCGGCCCGGCAGGGTGCCAAGGTCATCGGGTTCCAGGAGGTCTTCAACGCCCCCTACTTCTGCCAGGTGCAGGACCCCGAGCACTACCGCTGGGCCGAGCCCGTCCCGGACGGGCCGACCGTCACCAGGATGCGGGAGCTCGCCCGCGAGACCGGCATGGTGATCGTCGTCCCCGTCTTCGAGGTCGAGGGCGCCGGCTTCTACTACAACACCGCCGCCGTCATCGACGCCGACGGTTCGTACCTCGGCAAGTACCGCAAGCATCACATCCCGCAGGTCAAGGGCTTCTGGGAGAAGTTCTACTTCCGCCCCGGCAACGCCGGCTGGCCGGTCTTCGACACCGCCGTCGGCAAGGTCGGCGTCTACATCTGCTACGACCGGCACTTCCCCGAGGGCTGGCGTCAACTCGGCCTCAACGGAGCCCAGTTGGTCTACAACCCGTCGGCCACCTCGCGCGGCCTCTCCTCCTACCTCTGGCAGCTGGAGCAGCCCGCCGCCGCCGTCGCCAACGAGTACTTCGTCGCGGCGATCAACCGGGTCGGTCAGGAGGAGTACGGCGACAACGACTTCTACGGCACGAGCTACTTCGTCGACCCGCGCGGCCAGTTCGTCGGCGAGGTCGCCTCCGACAAGGCCGAGGAACTCATCGTCCGGGACCTCGACTTCCGCCTCATCGACCAGGTCCGGCAGCAGTGGGCCTTCTACCGCGACCGCCGCCCCGACGCCTACGACGGGCTGGTGCAGCCGTGACCGACCTCTATGCCCGCCACCGCGCCGTCATCCCCGACTGGGTCGCCCTCTACTACAAGGACCCCATCGAGATCACCCACGGCGAGGGCCGCCACGTCTGGGACGCCGACGGCACCCGGTACCTCGACTTCTTCGGCGGCATCCTCACCACGATGACCGCGCACGCCGTGCCCGAGGTCACCAAGGCCGTCGCCGAGCAGGCCGGCCGGATCATCCACTCCTCCACCCTCTACCTCAACCGCCCCATGGTGGAGCTCGCCGAGCGGATCGCCGTCCTGTCCGGCATCCCCGACGCCCGGGTCTTCTTCACCACCTCCGGCACCGAGGCCAACGACACGGCCCTGCTGCTCGCCACCGCGTACCGCCGCTCCAACCAGATCCTGGCGATGCGCAACAGCTACCACGGCCGTTCCTTCTCCACCGTCGGCATCACCGGCAACCGCGCCTGGTCCCCGACGAGCCTCTCGCCGCTCCAGACCCTGTACGTGCACGGCGGCGTCCGCACCCGCGGCCCGTACGCCCAGTACACCGACGAGCGCTTCATCGACGCCTGTGTCGCCGACCTCGAAGACCTGCTCGGCCACACCCGGGACGTCGCCGCGCTGATCGCCGAACCCATCCAGGGCGTCGGCGGCTTCACCTCCCCGCCCGACGGGCTGTACGCCGCCTTCCGCCGCGTCCTCGACCGGCACGGCATCCTGTGGATCTCCGACGAGGTGCAGACCGGCTGGGGCCGTACCGGCGACCACTTCTGGGGCTGGCAGGCACACGAAGCGGCGGGCCCGCCGGACATCCTCACCTTCGCCAAGGGCATCGCCAACGGCATGTCGGTCGGCGGAGTCGTCGCCCGCGCCGAGATCATGAACTGCCTGGACGCCAACTCCATCTCCACCTTCGGCGGTTCGCCGATCACCATGGCCGCGGGCCTCGCCAACCTCACGTACCTCCTCGATCACGACCTCCAGGGCAACGCCCGCCGCGTCGGCGGCCTGCTGATGGAGCGGCTGCGGGCCGCGGCCGCCGGCGTCGAGGCGGTACGGGAGATCCGCGGCCGCGGCCTGATGCTCGGCATCGAACTGACCCGGCCCGGCACCGACGAGGCGGACCCGGCGGCGGCCTCGGCCGTCCTGGAGGCGGCCCGCGCGAACGGCCTGCTCATCGGAAAGGGAGGCGGCCACAACACCAGTTCCCTGCGGATCGCGCCGCCGCTCTCGCTCACCGTCGCCGAGGCCGAGGAGGGCGCCGCCATCCTCGAACAGGCCCTCCAGTCCCTGTAGTTCACCGCCGTCAGCCAGGGGGAGACCCGTGAGCACCCGAACCCTCATCCGCGGCGGCCTCGTCGTCACCGCCGCCGACGAGATCCACGCCGACGTCCTGATCGAGGACGGCCGCATCGCCGCCCTCGCGGCGCACGGCTCCGACGCGGCCGCCGGCTGGACCGCCGACCGTACGATCGACGCCACCGACCGCTACGTCATCCCGGGCGGCGTCGACGCGCACACCCACATGGAGCTGCCGTTCGGCGGCACGTTCGCCTCCGACACCTTCGAGACCGGCACCCGGGCCGCCGCCTGGGGCGGCACCACGACCATCGTCGACTTCGCCGTCCAGAGCGTCGGGCACTCCCTGCGCGAAGGGCTCGACGCCTGGTACGCCAAGGCCGACGGCAACTGCGCGATCGACTACGGCTTCCACATGATCATGTCGGACGTGAACGAGTCGACGCTCAAGGAGATGGACCGGCTGGTCCAGGAGGGCGTCAGCTCGTTCAAGCTCTTCATGGCCTACCCGGGGGTCTTCTACAGCGACGACGGCCAGATCCTGCGCGCGATGCAGCGGGCCGCCGACGACGGCGGGCTGATCATGATGCACGCCGAGAACGGCATCGCGATCGACGTACTGGTGGAGCAGGCGCTGGCCCGGGGCGAGACCGACCCCCGCTACCACGGCGAGGTCCGCAAGGTCCTCCTTGAGGCGGAGGCGACCCACCGGGCCATCCAGCTCGCCCGGGTCGCGGGCGCCCCGCTGTACGTCGTCCACGTCTCGGCGGAGGAGGCCGTCGCCGAGCTGGCGGCGGCGCGGGACAAGGGCCTTCCGGTCTTCGGCGAGACCTGCCCCCAGTACCTGTTCCTGTCCACGGACAACCTCGCCGAGCCCGGCTTCGAGGGCGCCAAGTACGTGTGCAGTACGCCCCTGCGCCCGAAGGAGCACCAGGCGGCACTCTGGCGCGGCCTGCGGACGAACGACCTCCAGGTCGTCTCCACCGACCACTGTCCCTTCTGCTTCACGGGCCAGAAGGATCTGGGCCGAGGGGACTTCTCGAAGATCCCCAACGGCCTGCCGGGTGTGGAGAACCGCATGGACCTGCTCCACCAGGCCGTGGTGGACGGCCACATCTCCCGCCGCCGCTGGATCGAGATCGCCTGCGCGTCCCCGGCGCGGATGTTCGGGATGTACCCGCAGAAGGGCACGATCGCGCCGGGCGCGGACGCGGACGTGGTGATCTACGACCCGCACGCGGTGCAGACCCTGTCGGCGGAGACCCACCACATGAACGTCGACTACTCGGCGTACGAGGGCAAGACCGTCACCGGCCAGGTCGAGACGGTCCTCTCGCGCGGTGAACTCGTCATCGACCAGCGGAAGTACGTGGGCCGCGCCGGCCACGGCGTCTTCACGCCGCGATCCACCTGCCAGTACCTGAACTAGGAGAACGACGACGTGGACTTCGGACTCGTCCTGCAGACCGACCCGCCCGCCTCCGAGGTCGTCGGCCTGATGCGCCGCGCGGAGCGCAACGGCTTCCGCTACGGCTGGACCTTCGACTCCGCCGTGCTGTGGCAGGAGCCCTTCGTCATCTACAGCCGCATCCTCGAACACACCACCAAGCTGCACGTCGGCCCGATGGTGACGAACCCGGGCACGCGGACGTGGGAGGTGACCGCCTCCACCTTCGCGACCCTCAACGACATGTACGGCAACCGGACGATCTGCGGCATCGGCCGCGGCGACTCCGCGATGCGTGTGGCGGGCCGCAAGCCGAACACCCTGGCGCGGCTGGGCGAGGCCATCGACGTCATCCGCGACCTGGCGGAGGGCCGGGAAGCCGTGGTGGACGGCAGCCCGATCCGTATCCCGTGGGTGGCGGGCGGCAAACTGCCGGTCTGGATGGCCGCGTACGGCCCGAAGGCCCTCGCCCTCGCCGGCCAGAAGGCCGACGGCTTCATCCTCCAGCTCGCCGACGAGTTCCTGACGGAATGGATGGTGAAGGCGGTCCGCAAGGCGGCGGAGGACGCCGGCCGCGACCCCGACGCGCTCACGATCTGCGTCGCCGCCCCCGCGTACGTCGGCGACGACCTGGCGCACGCCCGCGAGCAGTGCCGCTGGTTCGGCGGCATGGTCGGCAACCACGTCGCCGACCTGGTCGCCAAGTACGGCGAACACTCCGACATGGTCCCCGAGGCCCTCACCGCGTACATCAAGGACCGGCACGGCTACGACTACAGCCACCACGGCCGCGCCGACAACCCCTCCACCGACTTCGTCCCCGACGAGATCGTGGACCGCTTCTGCCTGCTCGGCCCGCCCGAGGCCCACATCGAAAAACTGCGCCGGCTGCGGGAGTTGGGCGTCGACCAGTTCGCCGTCTACAACATGCACGACGCGAAGGAAGTGACGATCGACGCGTACGGCTCCGAGATCATCCCGGCCCTCAACTCCTAGCCCGCTCACGAAATGCCGCCCCGCGCCGACGGTCGCCCAGAGCCGTTTCCGCCCGGTCGCAATAGCGGCATCCGCGCACGATGATCAGCCCGCAGTAGCCGATGGGGTCCCACGAACTACAGCTGCTGGTGGGTCAGGCCGGTGCCGACTGTGCTCGGGGTGCGGGCGCCAAGGCCGCCGCCGCGCTCCGAGCTGGGCTCGTCGGGTGCTCCGGGATTACCAGTAGTGGCGTCGGCCTCCCACGGCGTGGCCGACGGCGCCGAGGATCCACAGGACGGCCCCCACGACGACCAGGACGACCCCGATCGTCCACAGGACGGAGACGCCGGTGGCGAATCCGATGACCATAAGGATGAGTCCGACGAGGATCATGGCGTGCCTCGGTCTCTGGAACGGCCCCGCCGCGCGGCGGCGCCACGGGACAGACGGTGGGGCGGCGCGGTCCTCGTGCCCCGCCACCCATGTGCCGCGTGTGCCCGAATCCCGCCGCTGTATGGGTGCCCGGCGGTACTTTCCCGGCTGCCCGGAACACGGACAGCCCACCCCGCGGCGTGTCGCCGGCGCGGATCGCCGTACCGAAGCGACGCGGCGATCCATGCTCGGCACATGCGCCGGAACGTCACCCCCCTCCTGCTGGGCCTGACCCTGGCCGCCGCCGGGTGCGGCGCGGCCGACGCGCGGTCGGCCGCCGTGGCGGAGGCGGCGGCCGGGTTCGAAGCCGCGCTGCGGGACCAGGACACCATGAGAGCCTGCGCCGCCCTGGCCCCCGCCACCCGGGAGGAACTCGCACGCCATGGCCCGTGCGCCACGGCCCTGGCCTCCCTCGACCTCGTCCCGGCGGTGGGCCGCGCGCGCCGGGTGGACGTCTTCGGTTCCCAGGCTCGTGCCGTGTTCGCCGCGGACACCCTGTTCCTCGCCGCCTTTCCCGACGGCTGGAAGGTCACGGCGGCCGGCTGCGTGCCCCGGCCCCCGCGCCCGTACCGGTGCGCCGTGGACGGGGACTGAGGTGCGCGCGGTGTTCCTGCTCTGCCTGGCCGTCATCCTCGCCGGCCTTGCGTACGCATTCGCCGTCGGGCTGTCGCAGCGGTGACGCGCCTACGGCACCTCCTCCGCGAGAACGGCCTCACCCTGGCCTTCCTCGCCGGCTTCCTGCTCTCCCTGGCCGGTCAGGCGCTGTCCGGCCACGCCGAACTCACCGCCGTCCTGACCGCGGAGGGGCTTCACCCGCCCACGTTCACCGCGTACCTGTTCTCCTCCGCCTTCATGGTGGACGTCATGGAGAACTGGCAGTCGGAGTTCCTCCAGTTCTCCCTGTACATCATCGGAACGGTATGGCTGTTGCAGCGCGGCTCCCCGGAGTCCAAACGGCTCGACAAGACCGGGACCGAGTCGGACCGGGAGCAGCGGGTCGGCAGGTGGGCGCGGTCGGACTCACCGCGATGGGCGGGCGCCGGGGGAGTGCGGCAGGCCCTGTACTCCCGGTCTCTCGGCACGGTCATGCTCATGGTGTTCGGACTGTCCTGGCTGGCCCAGTCCGTCACCGGACGCATCGCCTTCAACGAGGAGCAGTTGCGGCAGCGTCACGACCCGGTCGGCTGGGTCACGTACCTCGGCTCGGCCGAATTCTGGAACCGGACGCTGCAGAACTGGCAGTCCGAGCTCCTCGCGGTCGCCGCGATGGCGGTCCTGTCCGTCTACCTCCGCCAGCGCGGCTCACCTGAGTCCAAGCCCGTCGGCGCGGCCCACGACGCCACCGGGGTCGAGGGCTGAGACGGCCTCGTGCCCCGGCCCGCCGGCGCCGCCCCGCAGGACATCCGGACGCCTGCTGACAACGAGGTTACGCTCCAGTAGGGTTCCGGCATCCGTCGAGACGAGGGGGCTGTCGTGAGTGCGGTCGAGTACAGCGGACTGGCCGAGCAGGCACGGCAGTTGGCCGAGGGTACGGTCACGTCGACCGCCCTCGTGCAGGCGGCGCTCGGCCGGATCGCCGCCACGCAGCCCACCCTCAACGCCTTCCGCGCCACCCGGCCCGAGGCCGCCCTCGCCGAGGCGGCGGAGGCCGACCGCAGGCTCGCGCGGGGCGACCGGCTGCCGCTGCTCGGCGTCCCGATGGCCGTCAAGGACGACACCGACGTCGCCGGACTGCCCACCCGCTTCGGCTGCGCCGGGGACCTTCCCGACAAGGCCGAGGACGGCGAGGCGGTACGGCGGCTCCGGGCCGCCGGCGCGGTCGTCGTCGGCAAGACCAACGCCTGCGAACTGGGCCAGTGGCCGTTCACGGAAGGCCCCGCTTTCGGCGCCACCCGTAACCCGTGGCACACCGGCCACACCCCCGGCGGGTCCTCCGGGGGATCCGCGGCGGCCGTCGCCGCCGGGATCGTGCCGGCCGCGCTCGGCTCCGACGGCGCGGGCTCCATCCGGATACCCGCCGCCTGGACCCATCTCGTCGGCATCAAACCGCAGCGCGGCCGGGTCTCCGTCCACCCGTACGACGACTGCTTCCAGGGCCTCACCGTCAACGGCCCGCTCGCCCGTACCGTCGGCGATGCCGCCCTGCTCCTCGACGCGGTCGCCGGGCCGCATCCCGGCGACCGCTTCCAGCCGACCGCCGTCGACGCCTCGGCGGCGGCCCGCCGGGAGCCCGGCCGGCTGCGGATCGCGCTCGCCTGGCGGGCCCCGTTCACCGCCACGTACAACCCGCTCGACCGTGCCATACGCCGGGCCGTCGCCGATCTCGCCGACGCGCTCACCGGGCTCGGCCACACGGTGGAGGAGGCGCGGCCCCGCTACGGCCTGATCGGGCTGAGTTTCCTGCCGCGCGCGACCGCCGGGATCGCCGAGTACGTCGACCGGCACCCCCACCCCGCGCTGCTCGACCCGCGCACCCGCGGCGCGGCCCGCAGCGGCCGTCGTCTCGCCGGCCGGGCGCTGCGCACCGCCCGCACCCGCGAGGCCCACCAGCACCGCAGGATCGGGGCCTTCTTCGACGCGTACGACGTGCTGCTCGCCCCGACGACGGCCGTGCCGCCGCCCCGGATCGGCACCTTCGACACGATGCCGGCCTGGCGCACGGACCTGACGATGGCCTCCGCCTGCCCCTACGCCTGGCCGTGGAACGTCCTCGGCTGGCCCGGCGTGAACGTCCCGGCCGGCTTCACCCCCGAGGGCCTGCCGATCGGCGCCCAACTCCTCGGCCCGGCGGGCAGCGAGCCGCTGCTGATCTCGCTCGCGGCCCAACTGGAGGACGACCAGAAGTGGTTCGCCCACCGTCCACCGGAGCCCGCCCCGGCGCTCTAGCGGTCGGCGTCCGGGGCCCAGCCTTGGACGTGCTCCTCCACCGCCGCCTCCCAGGCCGCCACGCCACCCGGCAGCGGCCAGGCCCTGGTGATGTCCGGAGCAGTGGCGATGTTCCGCAGGGTCTCCGCGAGCCGACGCGCTTCGGCGGACGCGTACACGGTCGCCATGGGGCCGCCCGTCATCGCGGCCATCTTCTTCTCGTACTCCAGCACCGGTCGTTCCGCGCACAGTGCGATCCAGTCCGCGTCCACCGCCCGCGACAGGACCAGGAGGCGAGGCCGGTCTCCCTCGGCGAGCGTCGCCGTCAGCCGGTCGTGACCGTCAAGCACCACAGGGGAGTTGAGCCCGCTGATCCACCAGGCGAGGACCGGCGGCAGGATGCCCTCCCGGTGCTGACGGCGGTACGCCTTCACGCGCGGCGCCTCCGGATGCGACAGCGCCCGCAGCGGCAGCAGATCCCGCGCGTCCTCGTCCGGATCGCCGTAGCCGAACCAGGTGAGATGGCCCCGATCGGGGTCGTGGGAGAGCAGTTTGGGCCAGTTGACGTCCGCGAACCACCCGGAGAGTCCAGGCGTGATGTTCCAATCCCCTTCGTGGAGAGGCCCGTTGGTGGCTGCCGTACGCAGTGCCGCCGCCGCGTACGCCGCCCAGCGCTCCGTCCACTGCTCGCTCGCCGGCTCGGTGAACTCGGCGAACGCGCGCGCCTGTTCGGCCCGGAGCGGAGCCAGCGGGGAGACGTACCGGCCGGTCCTGGCGTAGTGCAGGCCATGGTGGGTCGCACGCTGCCGTGCGAAGAGCACGGGGGCGCCGTCCTGGAGGAGCAGCAACCGCCGCCCGTCGGCGCACTCCATCCGCAGACCCGGCTTCACCGGCCGTTCGACATGCATCGCCCCAGCCTACGGGGGCGGTCTACGGCACCCGGGCCGTCCACTCCACCGTCGAGAACTTCGTCGCCGCCAGCTCCTTCGCCCGCGCCAGCTCCTCCTCCGTGACCCGCCCCTCCGACAGGCCGTACCGGTCGCGGAAGGAGGCGATCATCCGCTCGATGACCGCCTCGCGCGGCAGCCCCGTCTGCCGGCGCAGCGGGTCCACCCGCTTCTTCGCGCTCTTCGTGCCCTTGTCGGAGAGCTTCTCGCGGCCGATCCGCAGGACGTCCGTCATCTTGGCGGCGTCGATGTCGTACGCCATCGTCACGTGGTGCAGCACCGCGCCCGCGCCCGCCGCCACGCGCTTCTGCGCCGCGCCCGCGATCTTCCCGGCGTCCGTGGCGATGTCGTTCAGCGGCTGGTACCAGGCCTTGACGCCCATGTCGCCGAGCGCGCCGAGGACCCAGTCGTCGAGATAGGCGTAGCTGTCGGTGAAGGACAGCCCCTGGACCAGGGCGTCCGGGACCGAGAGCGAGTACGTGATGGTGTTGCCGGGCTCGATGAACATGGCCCCGCCGCCGCTGATCCGGCGCACCACCTCGATGCCGTGCCGTTCGGCCGCCTCCGGGTCCACCTCGTTGCGCAGCGACTGGAAGCTGCCGATCACCACGGCCGGCGCGCCCCACTCCCAGACCCGCAGGGTCGGCGGGCGGCGCCCGGCCGCGACCTCGGCGGTGAGGACCTCGTCCAGGGCCATGTGCAGGGCGGGGGACTGCGGCGGTTCGTGGATCAGCTGCCAGTCGTAGTCGGTCCAGTCCGTGGCGTGCGCGAGGGCCCGTCGGACGGCCACCCCGATGCCCTCCGTCGTCAGCCCGTACATCTCCGTGCCCGGGGGCAGCGCCGCGTCGATCCGGGCCGCGAGCCCCGACGCGTCGGTGTCGACGGAGGCGCCCTCCAGGGCGCGGTCGATGGCGAGGATCGCCTCGTCCGGCTCCAGGAAGAAGTCGCCCGCGACCCGGACGTCCGCGAGGACGCCGTCGCGCGCCTCCAGGTCGACCACCACCAGCTTCCCGCCGGGAACCTTGTACTCGCCGTGCACGGACCCTCCCTCTCGCCCCGCTCACCCGTAAGGGTCGAACCGGTCCAAAGCGTACGCCGTGGCGGATTGTCGTGGCGGAGGGCCCTGGCGGTGGGGAGTGCCGTCAGCCGTCGAGGAAGGCCCGGGCGGCCGCCGCCAGCTCACCCGGCGGGCAGACGGTCCGGGTGGTCCGGTGGGGTCCCAGCTCGCGGGGGCCGAGGACGCGTTCGCGAGCGCCGGGTACGCGGGTCACCTGGGCCACGGTCACCGCGCCGCCGGGCCCGGTCAGCTCCGTCGTGTGGAACGTGCCCACGGGCAGCCGGTACACCGATCCCGCGGCCAGCGTCTCGTCGCCCCGCCCGGAGATCCGTACCGTGTCGCGCGACGGTACGAGACGGTCCACGTTCGCCTCGCCGTGCACGTCGAAGACCCGGTAGCCCTCGTCCTCCCGGCACGGGGAGACGACCAGTGTCGTGTTCCGGACCGTGCCCGTATGCACGTAACTGACCAGGTCCCACGCGTGCATGTGGTACGGCGAGGTCGTCAGCGTGTACCAGTGCGGCCGGGCGGGCCACAGGTGGATGCGCAGCACCGAATCGGGCAGCCGGTGGAGCGGGGCGTACAGGAAGCCCAGCGGGTGACGGACGGCCGGGGCGTCGAGGCGCTGATCGGCGAGGTCCCGCAGCAGGCCCGCGACGAGCGGGCGCATGGGCTCGGGGCCGCCGCCCGCCGAGAGCAGCGCGCGCAGGGCGGTGACGGTTCCGGACAGGGTTCCTCCTCGCGCGGGCCGGCGGCCGGTGGCCGGATCTGGTCGGGTCAGGTCGGGTCACGTCACGTCCGGCCAGGTCGGGTCAGGGCCGGAGTCGGTCGACGTGCTCGTAGACGGTGTCCAGGTAGAGGGTGAAGTCGTGGACGTATGTCTCGTACTCCGCCCGCCACCGGCGGAGGTCGGCGTCGGTGACGGGCCGTCCGATCACGGAGCCGAGGTGCGTCTTGAGGTCCTCGTCGTCGTGGGTGGCGGTGAAGGTGACCGTGCTGGACGAGATGTCGAAGCGGCGCCACAGGTCGAGTTGGAGGGTCCGGTACATGAACGACTCCCGGCCGAACCGGATCGTCTCGGGCATCTCCCGGGCCTCCGAACTGTCCCCGTGGTACCAGGAGATGTACACCGAGTCGTCGAACATCTCGTAGCGGTAGACCGCCGTGTCCTCCGTGTACAGGAGGTTGATCGGGCAGTACCGGCGGTAGTCGAAGAGCGACACCACGCTCAGGACGAGTTCGCGGCGCAGCCCCTCCTCCAGCTCCTCCGCCGTCTGGCCCGCGAACCGGGTCCAGTGCCGGCGGTCCGCCGCCCTCCGGGCGACCGCGCGGGAGTCGCCGGGGCTGAGCATCGCCACGGTCACCTGGTGGGGGTAGTGGCTCGACCTGCGCAGCCGGGCGGCCACGTAACGGGCGCTCGGGCCGCGGAACGCGTAGGACCCGGTCTGCTCCAGGCTCCTGGTCATGTCGATGTTGAACCGGTCCCCGTAGCTCCCGCCGGCCGGCTCGACCGGAGGGTAGAGGGCCTGGGGCAGGTACTCGCGCCGGCCTTTGGCGAGCTCGGCGGTCACGTTCGTCGAGAACTCCGCCAGCCCCTCCTTCAAGGTGGCGTCCAGGCTCCGCTCCTGGATGCGCTGGCTGAGGAGCGTGAAGATCACGGCGAAGATGACGCTCGCGACCAGGTTGAGCCCGACGGCGGACATGATGGCGCGCGCGGTCAGCCCGTCGTCGAACCAGGCCATCGCCAGGCCGACGGTGAGCGCCGCCAGACAGGCCAGCGCGAAGGCGTAGGAAACCAAGGACCGGCGTTCCTGATGCTGGGCGGGCACTCCGCCTCACCTCCCCCGACGGGTGGACGCGGGCCCGGCGGACCCTGGTCCTCGACCATCTGCCCCGCCCCCGGGCGGCCGAATCCCCGAGCCGCGCCGGGCAGGGGCGCACCGAGCGGATCCGGACACTGCCGCGGGGGCGGTGAAGCCCGGCGGCGCACCGGAATATCCTGGGATCCTTGGCCATCGGCTGACGAAGGAGTCCCAAGGTGCCGTCGATGCTCGATGCCGTCGTCGTGGGGGCGGGGCCCAACGGACTGACCGCCGCGGTGGAACTCGCCCGCAGGGGCTTCTCCGTCGCCGTGTTCGAAGCCCGGTCCACCATCGGGGGCGGCGCGCGGACCGAGGAGCTGACCCTCCCCGGCTTCCGCCACGACCCCTGCTCCGCCGTGCACCCGCTCGGGATCGGCTCGCCCGTCTTCAAGACGATGCCGCTCGACCGGTACGGCCTTGAATGGCTGCACCCGCGCCTGCCGATGGCCCACCCGTGGGACGACGGCAGCGCCGCCGTGCTCTCCCGGTCCGTCGCCGAGACCGCGGCCTCCTTCGGGCCGCGCGACGCCGGCACGTACCGCCGCCTGATCGCCCCGTACCTCGGCAAGTGGGACACCCTGACCCGGGACTTCATGTCCCTGCCGCTCACCGCGCTGCCCCGGGACCCGGTCACGCTGGCCCGGTTCGGCCTCGACGGTCTGCGGCCCTCGACCTGGCTCACGCGCCGCTTCCAGGACGACAAGGCCCGCGCCCTGTTCGCCGGCCTCGTCGGCCATGTCATCGCCCCGCTCGACGGGTTCGCCACCTCGGCGGTCGGGCTCGTCTTCGCGCTGGCCGCGCACGAGGGCGGCTGGCCGCTGCCCCGGGGCGGCTCCCAGTCGATCTCGGACGCCCTCACCGCGTACCTGAAGGACCTCGGCGGCGCGGTCCACACCGACTACGAGGTGAAGCGCCTCGACGACCTGCCGCCCGCCCGCGCGTACGTCTTCGACACCTCGCCGACCGCCCTCGCCCGGATCGCCGGCTTCGGCGGGTACTACGACCACTACCGGTACGGCGCCGCCGCCTTCAAGATCGACTACGCGCTCGACGGCCCCGTGCCCTGGACGGCCGAGGCCCCGCGCGAGGCCGGGACCGTCCAGATCGGGCCGAGCAGCGGCGAGATCGGCGCCGCCCTGCGCCAGGCCTCCTCCGGTACGGCCCCCCGGACGCCGTTCCTCATCACCGCCCAGCCCACCCTCGTCGACCCCGGCCGCGCCCCCGAGGGCAAGCACGTCTACTGGGCGTACGGCCATGTGCCCAACGGCTGGGACGGCGACCTCACGGACGCGATCGAGCGCCAGATCGAGCGGTTCGCGCCCGGCTTCCGCGACCTGATCCTGGCCCGCGCCACGGCCGGCCCGGCGGAACTCGCCGCCCGCAACGTCAACTACGTGGGCGGCGACATCGCCTGCGGCGCGGCGCGCGGACTCCAGCTGCTGCTACGCCCGAAGCTCTCCCTCTTCCCGTACACCACCCCGCACCCGGCCGTGTTCCTCTGCTCCTCCGCGACCCCGCCGGGGCCGGGCGTGCACGGCATGTCCGGACACAACGCGGCGAAGGCGGTCTGGCGCAGGCTCCGGGCGGCCGGGCGATGATGGCCGTATGACCACGCACCCGGCCGTCGTCCTCGACTTCGGCGACATCACGGACCAGCACGCGGACGCCATCGTCAACGCCGCGAACTCCTCCCTGCTCGGCGGAGGCGGCGTCGACGGCGCGATCCACCGGCGGGGCGGGCCCGAGATCCTGGCGGAGTGCCGTGCGCTCCGGGCCGGGCACTACGGGAAGGGCCTCGCCACCGGCCAGGCGGTCGCCACGACGGCGGGCCTGCTCGACGCGCGCTGGGTGATCCACACGGTGGGCCCGGTCTGGTCCCGCGACGAGGACCGCTCGGACCAACTGGCCTCCTGCTACCGCGAGTCGCTCCGCGTGGCGGACGAACTGGGCGCGCGGACGGTCGCCTTCCCGGCCATCTCCACGGGGATCTACGGCTGGCCCATGGACGACGGCGCGCGCATCGCGGTCGAGACGGTACGGAGCGCGGAGAGCGCCGTCGAGGAGGTCAGGTTCGTCCTCTACGACGAGGAGGCCTACCAGGCGTTCGCCCGGCGGGTCCGCTCGGTGTAGCTCGGCGGGCAGGGAACTCGGGGGAGTCGGTGGCCGTTTCCAGGGCGACGTGCGGAACACGCGCGGTCGGGTGAACGGCTAGCCGAGGTGGCACGGATGGCGATGTGGGACCGGATCAAGGACCAGGCCAAGGGGCTGCAGCAGCAGGCCCAGGGAGCGCGCGGCTCCGGCGGCGGCCACGGACAGCCGGGTGCGGGTGCGGGTTCCGGGTCCGGCTCCGGCGCGGGCGGAGGGTCGAAGGCCCAGCTCGTGGGCGTGGTCAAGTCCCAGCTCGCCTCCCTCAAGGCGGAGCTGAAGAGCGGTGCCTACCGGGACGCCAGCATGGCCATGTGCGCCCTGGTCGCGGCCGCCGACGGGTCGGTCGACCCGGCCGAGCGGCAGCACGTGGAGTCGCTGATCCTGCAGAACGACGTCCTGCGGAACTTCCCGCCCGAGCAGCTGCAGCAGCGCTTCAACAAGCACGTCGACCGGCTGACGTCCAACTTCCAGCAGGGCAAGGCCGAGGCCCTGCAGGAGATCGCCAAGGCGGCGAAGAAGCCGGTGGAGGCCAAGGCGGTCGTGCAGATCGGCTTCGTCATCGCCGGCGCGGACGGGTACATGGCCCCGGCCGAGGAGCAGGTCCTCCGGGAGGCGTGCACGACGCTCGGCATGTCCCCCCAGGTCTTCGGCCTCTGACGGACCGGCCGGGACCGCGTGAGGGCCCTGCGGCCCCGATCGGCCCGGCCCCGACCGGTCCCGATCGGTCCGGCCCCGACCGGCCCGGCCCCAGCCGGTCCCGACCGGCCCGGCCCCGGCCGATCGTCAGTGACGGTGGTTCAGGAGAGCGCCGATCTCCTCGTGCAGTTCGTGAGGGAGGCGGACGGCCCAGCGGTCGGCCGCCTCGGCGGCCAGGTCGCGGCTCCAGCGCCAGCTGTCGCGTGCCGCCGTACGCACCTCCGGGTCCCGGGCGGCGGCGGTGGTGGCGACGTACCGGTCGGGCAGACCCTGCTCCCACGCGCGGCTGGGGATCGAAGCCTCCTGAGGTGAGCATTCGGGAACACCGACGAGGTGCCCGGCCGGCCGGGCGCCGGGGGGAGCTCAGGCCCGGCGGATGCTGCCCGGAGCCGTCGGGCGGGGGTAGACCTTGGACTGCTTCACGCTGCCGTAGGCGAAGCTGGACTCGATCGAGGCGATGCCCGGGATCGCGTGGATCCGGTCGCGCACCAGGGACTCGTACGCCTCCAGGCTCTCGATCACGACCCTGAGCAGGTAGTCGCTGCTGCCCGCCATCAGATAGCAGTCCTGGATGTGCTCGATCCGGCCGACGTGCTCCTCGAAGACGGCGACGATGTCGCGGGTGTGGCGTTCGAGCCGGATCCGGACGAAGACGGTGATCGGCAGGCCGAAGGCGACCTGGTCCACCATCGCCGTGTAGCCGCGGATCAGGCCCGCCTCTTCCAGGCGGCGCACCCGGCGCAGGCAGGGGGAGGGGGAGAGCCTGATCCGGTCGGCGAGGTCCTGGTTGGACAGCCGTCCGTCCTCCTGCAGCTCGTGGATGATCTGGAAGTCGACCGCGTCCAACGTCACTCCTGGCGCTTCATGACTGCTTCTTGGCAGATTCTGCCCTCACGCTAGGTCCGAGGAGCAGAACTGGCAATCGGCTGCCCCGCCGAAAGTCATAACGTTGCTCGACAGCGGTGGATTCGAGCGGTTTCGAGCGGGAGGCTCCGGGTGGGCGGGATACGGACGGTGGCGACACCGGCTCCGATGGGGGTGGCACGCCGGAACGGACGGTTCTCGCCGCAGACCGTGGGCCTCGTCGCCCTGCTGTTCACCGTCGCCATCTGGGCCGCCTTCGCACTGAGCGCCCGGGCCCTCGGCGCCTCCACGCTGCTGCCGGCCGACGCGGCCCTGCTGCGCTTCGGCGTTCCGCTGGTGGTCCTCGCCCCCGCCCTGTGGCGGCGCAGGCGGCAGCTGGTCGCCGTCCGGCCCGGGACCGCCGCCAAGATCGTCTGCGGCGCGGGCGTCCCCTTCTTCCTCGCCGCGATGTACGGCGGTTCGCTGACCTCGGCCGCCTTCGTCGGGTCGATCGTCCCCGGCATGGTCCCGCTCTTCGTCTCCGCGCTCATGGTCGCGGGCGGCAAGAGCATCCCGCGCGGTACGCAGGCGGCCGGCCTGGCCCTGATCGTGGCCGGGGTCGCGGCCCTGGTCTGGCGCTACACGGCCGCCCTGGACGCGGACGTGCTGCTCGGTGCCGGAACGTTGCTGCTCGCCAGCGGCCTGTGGGCCCTCTACACCGTGGGCCTGCGCGAGGTGGACCTCGATCCCGTCGGCTCCATCGGCCTGCTCTGCCTGCCGTCCTTCGCCGTCATCGTCCTGCTCGCCCTCACCGGCGTCCTGCCCACCGGCCTCGCCCACGCCGCCACCGGCGACATCGCGCTCTTCCTCGTCGTCCAGGGCCTGGGCGTCGGCCTGTGCGCCGGGCTGCTGTACGCGTTCGCCATCCGCCGCCTCGGCCCCGAGCGCAGCTCCGTGGTCGGCAGCCTCAGCCCGGTCGCCGTCGTCCTGCTCGCCGTACCCCTGCTCGACGAGTCGCCGACCCTGTCCGTGCTCGTCGGCGTCCCCCTCATCACCCTCGGCGTCGCGCTCGCCAACCGGCGCCCCCGAACCAAGGTCTCCGCCCATGCTTGAGCTGCTCGCCGCCCCACCCGTCGACCCGCTGTGGGACCTGTCGGCCGAGTTCGCCGCCGACCCCCGCCCCGAGCGCCTCGACCTCGTCCTCGGCGTCTACCGCGACCACACCGGCGTCACCCCGGTCATGGCGGCGGTCAACGAGGCCGAGATACGTCTGGCCGACCGGGCCGGCTCCAAGGAGTACCGCGGCCTCTCCGGAAACACCGCCTTCAACCGGGCCATGCTCGACCTGGTCCTCGGCACCGAGGCCAGGACCGCGCGCGCGACGGCCGTCCAGACCGTGGCCGGCACCGGAGCCCTGCGCCTCCTCGCCGACCTCGTACGCCGGACCCGCCCCGGCACCACGGTGTGGATCAGCGACCCCGCGTACGTCAACCACCGCCCCATACTCGAAGGCGCCGGGCTCACGGTCCGGACGTACGGGTACGCCGACCGCATGGTGGAGGACCTGCGGGCCGCCCGGCGCGGCGACGTCGTCCTGCTCCAGGGCTGCTGCCACAACCCCACGGGATCCGACCCCGACGCCGAGACCTGGGAGGAGCTGGCCGGGCTCGCCGAGACCAACGGCTGGGTCCCCTGCGTCGACCTCGCCTACCACGGGCTCGGCGACGGCCTCGACGCCGATCTGTGGGCCACCCGGATGCTGGCCGACCGGCTGCCCGAGGTGCTGATCGCCGTCAGCTGCTCCAAGAACTTCGGCCTCTACAGCGACCGCACCGGCTGCGCCATCGTCCTCGGGCCCTCGCGGCAGACGCTGCGGCACGTCGAGACGGCCCTCCAGAACGCCGCCCGGGTCATGTACTCGATGCCGCCCGACCACGGCGCCGCCGTCGTCGCCACCGTCCTGGGGGACCCCGGGCTCCGGGCCACCTGGCGGTCGGAACTCGACGCCATGCGCGGCCGGATCACCGCCAACCGCGCCGACCTCGTCGCGCACCTGACCGCCCTCGGGTGCCCGGACGTGGCGGCCTCGCTCCGGCGCCAGAAGGGCATGTTCTCCATGCTCCCCCTGACGCCGGAGCAGATGCGCCGGATGCGCGGCGAGTCAGGCGTCTACGGCACCGACGCGGGCCGCATCAACATCGCCGGGGTCTGCGCGCACCGGATCCCGTTCCTGGCCCAGTCCGTCGCCGCCGCGCTGGACTCTCCCGCTACGCCTCCGGGCGGCACAGCAGGGCTGCCGGCGACGGTCGGGCGGCAGCCCGCGTGGTGAAGGCGATCCCGGCCGCGTACTCGCCGGGCGCGCACTGGCCCTTGTAGTGGCCCTGCGCGTACTCCCCGCCGGGCGCCCCGGCCGGGCGGTTGTCGCCCCGGTCGAACCACAGCGTGCGGCCCGCGCCCGTGGGGAGCGCCGTGCCGGCCGGTGCGCACAGGGCGGCGGAGACCCGCGCGCCGCGCAGGCTGTAGCCGATGAGGAACTGCCCGGCCGGGCACTGGTACTTGGTGTAGCCCGAGGCCCAGTCGCCGCCCGCCGGGACGTGTGACTCGTCGCGGACGACCGTGTGCCCGCCGGTGGCGGCCCGCAGCCCCGAACTCACGCACAGGCCCCGGCCACCGGTGTGGCTCAGCCCGGCGAGCCGGGAGCCGTCGGGGCAGACCGCCTTACGGGCTCCGCTGTCCCAGTCGCCGCCGGCCCGCACCCGCAGTGAGGCGTTGTGGTCGCGGTGGTCGGTCGTCAGCTGGTACCAGGCCTGGGTCACCGGCACGGCTCCGGTGCGTCCGGGCGTGCCCGTCAGACCGGTCCAGGCGGGGGTGCGCCAGTCGCCCGCGTCCAGGACGCCGGTCCGCCGGCCCTCTGAGTCGTACCGCAGCAGCGCCCAACTGTCGCCGCCGCCACCGCTGTTGTTCCAGCCGACCAGCGGCCAGTACGCGAAGTCCACGTCGGCGTCCGTGAACAGCTCGGTCATGTTCTGGAACCAGGCGCGCGGCTTGTCGACGCGCTCGTCGGCGCCGATGCCGAACTCGCTGACCCAGACCGGGGCGGTGAAGTGCCGGCCGGTCTCGGCGGAGACGTAGAGCGCCTGGTCTTGGACGACCTGGCGGAGCTGCTCGCGGGTGAAGTCCTGGTAGCGCAGGTCGCTGGTCTCGCCGACACCGGTGGCGCCGCTGTGGTTCGGGCCGGTGTATCCGTAGAAGTGGGCGGAGTACACGAGCTTGTTGGAGACCACGAGGGTGTGCGAGAGGGTACGGACCGGGGTGAGGGTCGGGCGGCCGTGCGGGAAGCCGTCGACCGGAATGCCCTGCCAGTTGATGCCCTCGATGACGATCAGCAGGTTCGGGTTGGCCTCGGCCAGGATCCGGTCGCCCGCCTCCTGCGCGGCGGCGTGCCAGTCGTGGTTGTCGCCCAGACCCCAGTTGGGGTCGTCCCAGATGTCCCGGCGGACCTCGTTGTAGAGGTCGGCGCCGACCACACGCGGGTCGGAGCGGTAGCGCTTCGCCATGAAGACCCAGTCGTCGGCCCACTGGGCGGTGGACTGCCCGCTGCTGTTCCAGCGCTCGTTGCCGTCCACGCCGCAGCACCAACGGGTGGTCACGGTGTGGTTGTTGAGGATGACCGCGAAGCCGCCGTCGGTGAGCGCGGCGACGACGGCGTCGAAGACCTGGAGCGGGGTCTTGCCGCGCAGCGCCGGATTGGCCGCGACGGCCGTGTCCGGTACGGGAGTCGCGGTGCGCAGCATCTCGTTGGAGAACGGCAGCCGGATGCTGTTCAGGCCGAGGGCGCGGAAGTCGGCGAGGAGCGTGGGCAGCGGGGTGCGGTCCAGGCCGATCGGGATGCCGTGCGCGTTCTGCCCGGCGTGGTGGTTGGCCGGGTCGGCGATGTCGCCCGAACCGTTCCACGAACCCTGGGCGCCGTCCCAGTTGGCGGAGCGGAGCCGGAAGCGGTCGCCGTCGGCGTCGACGATGTACCGGCCGCGAGTGGACAGGGGCGGGGTCCAGTCGGCGGCCGCCGCCGTGGGGGCCGTGGAACTCGGGCCGGGCTGCGCCGCCGCGGCGCCCGGCACGACGGCCGGGGCAAGCAGGGCGCCCACGAGCAGGGCGCCCCGGACCACGCGTAACAAGCTCTGCATCTCGTACCTGCCAAGGGGGGTGGGGGAGCGGGCGGCGCCAAGTTACCGGCGGGTCCGTACGAGTGGAACCCCCTCGGGTGACGCGGAGGTGACCGCTACCAGGCGCGCGGCACCCCCAGCACGTCGAGTCGGCGGCCCGGGTCTGCGCCCAGGCGGCGGTCGAGCTCCTCGTCGGCCGGGAGCTGCCGGTGCTGTAGCGGGGGGCGTCCTCGCGGCCACCCTCCGGAGCCGTACCGCAGGGCCCCGTGAGCAGGGCTCGGCTAGGGTGATCAGGTAGGAAGACACCCCCCGGGGTTAGGTCGAAGCGTTGGACACTACTCAGTCGCCGAGCGAGACGCCGGAGCGGCCGCCGGCGGCCATCGGTTACGCAGGTGTCCTGCGGGAAGTCCTCCCGATCGCGCTGTGGCGGGAGGACGAGGACGGGCGTGTCGTCGAGTGGTCGCTGGCCGCGCAGGACCTGCTCGGTTACCGCCCCGAGGACGTGCTCGGACGGGCCGCCTCACCCATTCTGGTGCCCGACGCCAACCAGGAACTCGCCGAACAGCTGACCCGGCGCGTCCAGTCCGGCGAGACCGTCGTCGGCACCCTGCCGGTGCGGCACCGGGACGGTCACGAAGTGACCATGGAGATGTGGATCGTCCCCGAGGTCGACCCTCGGGGACGCCCGGGAGCCATGCTCATCGCGGTCGAGACCTCCGAGGTCCTGCGCATGCGGGACTCCCTCGCCGCGCTCCAGAGCCTCTTCACCCAGTCACCCATCGGCCTCGCCACCCTCGGCACCGACCTGCGGTTCATCCGCGTCAACGACGCGCTGGCGCGGATGAACGGCGTCCCGCCCGCCGAACACGTCGGCAGACGGCTCACCGAGGTGGTGCCCGGGGTCAACGCCGTCGCCCTCGAAGCCACCATGCGTCAGGTCATGGAGAGCGGCGAGGCGGTCGTCGACGTACGCCGCACCGGCCGGACCCCGGCCGACCCCGACCACGACCACACCTGGTCCTGCTCCTACGCCCCACTGCTCGACGGCTCCGGCCGCAGGCTCGGCCTGATCGCCTCCCTCATCGACATCACCGAGGGCCAGCGGGCGCTGGTCGAGGCCGAACGGGCCAACCGCCGCTTCGCCCTGCTCGCCGAAGCCGGCACCCGGATCGGCACCACCCTCGACCTGCGCCAGACCGCAGAGGAGATCGTCCAGGTCCTCGTGCCGCAGCTCGCCGACTCGGCCGACGTCCAGCTGCTCGAATCCGTCCTCGAACCCGACGAGGCGGGCGCCTCCACCCACGGCCTGCTGCGCCGTCTCGCCGCCGTCTTCCCCGACCCGAGCGCCCCCACCGCGATGCTCGCCCCCGGGCAGACCTTCCAGATCCCGCTCGGCACGGTGTACGAGCAGGTCATCACCGACGCCCGGCCGATGAACCTCTACCACTCCGACCTCCCCGCGCTCTTCCCCGACCCCCGCACCGAACCCCTGCGCGCCTACTTCAAGGCCAACATCGGCTCGGCGCGCATCGTCCCGCTCGTGGCCCGCGGCAAGGTGCTCGGCGGCGTCTCCGTGACCCGGCTCAACGAGCGCGAACCCTTCGACGAGCAGGACTGCGTCCTCATCGACGAACTCGTCGCCCGCGCCGCCCTGAACATCGACAACGCCCGGATGTACACCACCCAGCGGGAGGCCGCCCTCACCCTCCAGCGCAGCCTCACCAACAGCGAGCTGCCGAGGGTCGAGGGCCTGGAGCTGACCGGCCGCTACCTCCCCGCGAGCGACCACGACGTCGGCGGCGACTGGTTCGACGTCATCGCCCTGCCCGAGGGCCGGACCGGACTCGCCATCGGCGACGTCATGGGCCACGGCATCCACGCGGCGGCCGTCATGGGCCAGCTCCGTACGGCGGTACGGACCCTGGCCCGGCACGGGGTGCCGCCCGCGGAGCTGCTCCGCTCGCTCGACGCCGTCGTCGCCGACCTGGGCGAGTACGAGATGGCGACCTGCGTCTACGCCGTCCACGACCCGGCCACCGGAAGCGTCGTCCTTGCCCGGGCCGGCCACCCGCCGCCCGCCGTGGCCACCGCCGACGGTGCGATCACCTTCCTGGAGGGGCCGCCCGGTACCCCGCTCGGCACCGGCGGGCAGGACTTCGCCACCGAGGAGGTCCTGCTGCCCCCGGGCAGCCTGCTCGTGCTGTACACCGACGGCCTCATCGAGGCCCGGGACCGCGACCTCGACGAGGGCATGGACCGGCTCGCCGAGGCGCTGCTCCACCTCGAACGGCCGCTCAGCCAGGTCTGCGACGACATCCTCGACCAGCTGCTGCCGTGCGCGCCGCCGGACGACGTGGCCGTGCTGCTCGCCCGTACGCCGCTGCGGTGACGGCGGCGGCCGGCGGATCACCAACGGCCGGGCGGCGGATTACCAGGTTCACCAAGGGTCACCAGGATCGGTCACCAGGTTCACCAGGCGAGGTCCTCCAGCGCGTCCAGGTCCGGCACCGGCAGCGGCGGCATGTCCGAACCGGTCGTGGTCAGGGGCAGCTCGGCCCAGATGACCTTGCCCCGCTCGGTGTACCGGGTGCCCCACCGCTCCGCGAACTGGGCCACCAGGAAGAGCCCGCGGCCGCCCTCGTCGGTCGTCGCCGCGTACCGCAGATGCGGAGCCGTACTGCTGCCGTCGGAAATCTCGCAGATCAGCCGGCGATCCCGCAGCAGCCGGACCCGGATGGGCTCGGCGCCGTACCGGATCGCGTTGGTGATCAGCTCGCTGAGGATGAGCTCCGCCGTGAACGCGATCTCCTCCAGGTCCCAGGCCGCCAGCTGCGCGGCGCCCGCGTTGCGGACCCGGGAGACGTCCGCCGGGTCGACGGTCACGTCCCACTCCGCGATCCGCTCGGCCTCCAGGCGGCGGGTGTCGGCGACCAGCAGGGCGATGTCGTCGTCCGGCGCGGGCACCAGCAGCGCCTGCAGGACGTCCGCGCAGGCCTGCTCCGGGCTGCGGCCGGTGGTGGCCAGGGCGTCGCGCAGCATCCCGAGACCGGTGTCGAAGTCCCGGTCGCGGTCCTCCAGGAGGCCGTCCGTGAACAACACCAGTCGGCTCCCCTCCGGCAACTGCAGCTCCGAGGTCTCGAACGGCATCCCGCCCACGCCCAGCGGCAGTCCGGCGGGCAGTTCCGGGAACTCCACCCGGCCGTCCTGATGGACGAGCGCGGGACCGGGGTGCCCGGCCCGCGCCATCGTGCAGCGGCCGTCGGCGGGATCGTAGATGACGTACAGACAGGTGGCGCCGGTGATCCGCTCGCGCCCCGCGTCGTCCTCCGCACGGCCGGGCCCGGTGCCGCCCGGGGCCCCGGAGTCCTCCGTGGTGTCCGCCCTACGGCGCTCCGAGGCGTCCTGGTCGATCCGGTCGATCCGGTCGATCAGCTCGTCGAGGTGGCCCAGGAGCTCGTCCGGCGGCAGGTCGAGGGTGGAGAAGTTGAGCACCGCCGTCCGCAGCCGGCCCATCGTCGCCGCCGCGTGCAGCCCGTGCCCGACCACGTCGCCGACGACCAGCGCCACCCGCGCACCCGGCAGCGGGATCACGTCGAACCAGTCGCCGCCGACCCCCGCCTTCGCGGGCAGATAGCGGTACGCGACGTCGACCGCCGACAGATCCGGCAGGATCCGGGGGAGCAGGCTGCGCTGGAGGGTCACCGCCATCTCGTGCTCGCGGGTGAACCGGCGGGCGTTGTCGATGGAGACCGCGGCGCGCGCGGTCAGCTCCTCGGCGAAGTTCAGGTCCTCCTCCCCGAACGCCTCCTCGGTCTCCGACCGCCAGAAGTTCGCCATCCCCAGGACCACGCCCCGGGCCAGCAGCGGCACCGCGACGAGCGAGTGCAGCCCGTACGCGAGGGACGCCGAGGCGCCCTCGGGGTCCTGGGCCCGCCAGCCGTCGGCCGTGGACAGATCGTCCACCAGGACCGCGTGACCGCTGTCGAGCGCCTGCGCCATCGGCGTGGTCGGCACGACACACCGGATCAGGTCGCCCACCGGCTGGAACGGATGGTCGGGGCGGACGCCCGTCAGCGCCGTCCGCCGCATCTCGGTGAACGCCCCCGACGGCTCCTCGCCCCGCAGCACCGGTTCCAGCAGCTCCACGGTGACGAAGTCGGCGAAGCGCGGAACGGCGACCTCCGACAGCTCCTCGGCCGTCCGCACCACGTCCAGCGTGGTGCCGATCCGCACCCCCGCCTCGTACAGCAGCTGCAGCCGGCCCCTGGCCACCTCGGCCCGCCCGGAGACGGTGGCGAGCTCGGTCGAGTCCCGCACGGTCATCACGGTGCCGGTGGGACGGCCCCGGTACGGCTTGGTGGGGCGTACGTTGACGGCGAGCAGCCGGTCGCCCACCAGATGCACCTCGTCGTTGACGACCCGGTCCGAGGAGAGCAGCGCGGCGGTACGGGGATCGAGACCCAGCTCGGTGACGTGCCGCTGCTCGGCCTCGGGCCCCAGGTCGAGCAGCCGCCGGGCCTCGTCGTTGGCGAGCAGCAGCCGCCGGTCCGCGTCGATGATGAGCACCCCCTCGCGCACGGCGTGCAGGACCGCCTCGTGGTGCTCGTTGATCCGGGTCATCTCGACCGGCCCCAGCCCGTGGGTCTGCCGGCGCAGTCGCCGGCTCACCAGGGCCGCACCGCCGACCGCGAGCAGCAGGGCGCCGCCCGCCGTGCCGAGCAGCAGCGGCAGCTGGCCCTCGACGACGTTGCCGACGTTCTCGACCTCGATGCCGGTGCTGACGAGGCCGACGATGTCGCCGTCGTCCGTGCGCACCGGGACGACGGCCCGGACCGCGTCCGTCGGCTCCCCGTAGAAGATCTCCGTGAACGACTCGCCCGTCCGGGCCCGCGCCAGATCGCCGGTGGCGCGCTGCCCGATCAGCTCGGGCCGGGAATCCGTGTAGCGGATCCCGTCCGGGGTCATCACGGCGAGGAAGTCGAGCCCTGCGGCCTGGCGGGCCGACTCGGCCCGCGTCTGGAGCACGGCGGTGGGATCGGGCGCCCGCAGCGCGTCCACCATGCCCGGCGCGTGCGCGAAGGACTCCGCGGCGGCGAGGGAACGGTTCCGGGCGTCCCGCTCGGTGTCGTACCTCGCCTGGAAGATCAGGGCCAGCGCACCCACGGTCACCAGCACCACCACGATGACCGCCTGGAGGGCGAACACCTGTCCGGCGACGCTGCGCAGCCCCAGCCCCTTGGGCCGACGGCCCAGCCGTCCGCTCATGGGGTGCTTCTTCTCGGAGATTCGGCTGTCGTCAGGGATTCTGCAGTCACCCGTCCACTTCCTCGGTTCCTCGGCCCGCCGGCGGCCTCGGGGATCCGCTCCTTCCATGCTGCGCCCGTGGCGGCGGGATATCGAGGCGGAGCGACCCGGACAGGTGCGAGGGTCGTGGACGGTGGAAGGTCCATGTCGTTTTTTCGCCAGCGGAAGCCCCCTCCGGTCCCCGACCATGGAGCCATGTACACCGACACCGAGCGCTGCGTACGGGCCGTCCGGTCGAAGGACGCCCGCTTCGACGGCGTGTTCTTCACCGCCGTGCTCACGACCCGGATCTACTGCCGCCCCAGCTGCCCGGTCGTGCCGCCCAAGGCCGAGAACATGATGTTCCACCCGAGCGCCGCGTCCTGTCAGCGCGCCGGGTTCCGGGCCTGCAAGCGCTGCCGCCCCGACACCAGCCCCGGATCGCCCGAGTGGAACGTCCGCGCCGACGCGGTCGCCCGGGCCATGCGGCTGATCCAGGACGGGATCGTGGACCGCGAGGGCGTGCCGGGCCTCGCCGCCCGGCTCGGCTACTCCACCCGCCAGATCGAACGCCAGCTCCTCGCCGAGCTCGGCGCCGGACCGCTCGCCCTGGCCCGCGCCCAGCGGGCCCAGACCGCGCGGCTGCTCATCGAGACGACACCGATGCCGATGGCGGAGATCGCCTTCGCGGCCGGGTTCTCCTCGGTCCGTACCTTCAACGACACCGTCCGCGAGGTCTTCGCGCTCGCCCCCGGGGAGCTGCGCGCGAGGGCGGCGCGCTCGTCGCCCTCCCGTACCCAGGCCGGCACCCTCGACGGCACCCCGGGCGTGATCGCGCTCAGGCTGCCGTACCGCGCCCCGCTCAACCCCTCCAACCTCTTCGGCCACCTCGCCGCCACCGCCGTCCCCGGTGTGGAGGAGTGGAGCGACGGCGCGTACCGGCGGACGCTGACCCTGCCCCACGGGCACGGCATCGTCGCGCTCAGCCCGCGGCCCGACCACATCGCCTGCCGGCTCTCCCTCACCGACCCCCGCGACCTCACCCTCGCCATCAGCCGCTGCCGCTGGATGCTCGACCTCGACGCCGATCCGGTCGCCGTCGACGAACAGCTGCGTACGGATCCGCTGTTCGCCCCGCTCGTCGACCGGGCGCCCGGCCGGCGCGTGCCGAGGACCGTCGACGCGGCGGAGTTCGCCGTCCGGGCCGTGCTCGGCCAGCAGGTCTCCACGGCCGCCGCCCGCACCCACGCGGCCCGGCTCGTCACCGCGCACGGCGTCCCCGTCGAGGACCCCGAGGGCGGTCTCACCCACCTCTTCCCGACCCCCGAGGCGCTCGCCGGCCTCGACCCCGAGGCCCTCGCGCTGCCCCGCAGCCGCCGCACCACCCTCCGCACCCTCGTCGATGCCCTGGCCGGCGGCTCGCTGAGCCTCGGCCCGGCCACCGACTGGGACGAGGCCCGCGCCAAGCTCCTGGCCCTGCCCGGCTTCGGCCCCTGGACCACCGAGGTCATCGCCATGCGGTCGCTCGGCGACCCCGACGCCTTCCTCCCCGGCGACCTCGGCGTCCGCCGCGCCGCCGAGGGCCTCGGCCTGCCGTCCACGCCCGCAGCGCTGACCGCCCGCGCCACGCGGTGGCGGCCGTGGCGCGCGTACGCCGTCCAGTACCTCTGGGCCACCGACAGCCACCCGATCAACCACCTCCCCGCATAAGGAAGTCGACCCGCCATGACCGACGTCCGGCACACCGTCATCGACAGCCCGTACGACGCGCTGACCCTGGTCGCCGTCGACGGCGTCCTGAGCCGCATCCACATGACCGAGCAGCGCCATCGCCCCGCCGAGGAGACCTTCGGCCCGCCCGACCCGGGCCCCTTCGGCGAGACGATCCGCCAGCTCGACGCGTACTTCGCCGGTGAACTCACCGAGTTCGACCTGCCGTTGAACCTGATCGGTACGCCGTTCCAGCTCCGCGTCTGGGAGCTCCTCCGCCACATCCCGTACGGCGAGACGCGCAGCTACGGCGAGTTGGCGGAGGAGTTGGGCAACCCGGGCGCCTCCCGGGCCGTCGGCCTCGCCAACGGCAAGAACCCGGTCGGCATCGTCGTACCGTGCCACCGCGTCGTCGGCGCGAGCGGCTCCCTGACCGGCTACGGCGGCGGCCTCGACCGCAAACGACGACTCCTCGCCTTCGAGTCGGGCGCGGAACCGGACGGCCTGTTCTAGCGGAGCCGCTCCAGGAGCGCGGGCAGGGCGGTGCCGATCGGCTCGCGCACGATCTCGTCGGCGAGCGCGTCGTACGGGGTGGGCTCGGCGTTCACGATGATCAGCCGGGCCCCGTGCTCGGCGGCGACCCCGGCGAGCGAGGCGGCCGGCTGCACCTTCAGGCTCGTCCCGACCGCGATGAACACCTCGGCGGCCTTCGCGATCCCCATGGCCTCCCCGAGCACCACCGGATCGAGCCGCTGCCCGAACATGACCGTCGCCGACTTCAGGATCCCGCCGCACTCCGGGCACTTCGGATCGTCCTCACCGGCCCGTACCCGGTCCAGCGCGGCCGCCATCGAGGAGCGGGCGTGGCAGCCGGTGCACACCACCGACCGTGCGGAGCCGTGCAGTTCGAGGACCTTGCGGCCAGGAAGCCCGGCGATCTGGTGCAGCCCGTCGACGTTCTGCGTGAGGACGCGGACGGCGACCCCCGGCGTCCTGTCCAGCGCGGCGACGGCCCGGTGCGCCGCGTTCGGCTCGGCCCGCAGCACCGGGCCGTCGAGCCGCACCCGCCACGCGCGGCGCCGGATGTCGGCGTCGGCCATGTAGTGCTCGTAGGTCGCGAGCTTCTCGGCCGCCGGGTCGCGTGTCCACACACCGTGCGGGCCCCGGTAGTCGGGGATGCCGGAGTCCGTGGAGATACCGGCCCCGCTGAGTATCGCGACCATGGTCATGGGCCGAGCGTAGGCCGGTCCGAGCGTCTCCCGCGAACGGATTACCTGCTGCTACGTTCCCGCCATGACCAAGGCTGAGCCGAGCCCCACCCCGCGACGCGTCCCCCGGCGCGCCGCCCGGGTCGCCGTGCTGGATCCCCGCGGTGCCGTCTTCCTCTTCCGTTACGACAACGAGGAGGTCGGCGTGCACTGGGCGATGCCCGGCGGTGGCCTGGAGCCGGGGGAGAGCCCGCGGGACGGTGCCGTGCGGGAGCTGCGCGAGGAGACCGGCTCGGAGGGGATCGAGCCGGGCGGGCTGCTGTGCGCCTGGGAGCACGACTTCACCCGCGCGGGAGTGCCGTACGACAGCACGAGCACGTCTACGTGGCGTACGGCCCCCGCCGTGAACCGGCCGGGGACCTGTTGGCCGCGCACGCGGCGGACCGCATCGAGTACGGGCGCTGGTGGAGCCCCGAGGAGCTGGCGGCCGCCGAGGACGCGCTCTGGCCGCCGGACCTGGCCGACCTGCTCGCGCGGTTCCGCGACGGCGGCGCGGGGACGGCCTGACATGACCGGAGATCCCGACAGACCGGCCCGGGTCCGCACCCTCGGCTGCCTCTACGCGGTCATCGGCGCCATCCTGCTGGTCGTGGTCGGTCTCCTGCTCGCGTCCGTCATGGTCACCGGGTTCTTCGACCGGCCCGCCGAGCCGCCCAAGAAGGTCGTCGCTCCCACGGGCTGAGCCGGCGGTGAGGCGGGATCATCGGGAGGAGGCGACCGCCGCCGTCGGTCGGACGAAGGAGAGCTGCACCATGCGCATCCTCATGGTCGGCGCCGGAGGCGTCGGCACGGCGATCACCAGGATCGCCGCCCGGCGTACGTTCTTCGAGTACATGGTCGTCGCCGACTACGACCGGCAGCGGGCCGAGTCCGCCGTCGCCGCCCTCGGGGCGGACGAGCGCCGGTTCAGCGCGGCCCGGCTCGACGCCTCGGACACCGGCGCGGTGCGGGCGGCCCTCGCCGAGCGCCGCTGCGACGTCCTCCTCAACGCCACCGATCCCCGTTTCGTCCTGCCGCTCTTCGAGGCCGCGCTCGCCGAGCGCGCCCACTACCTCGACATGGCCATGTCCCTGTCCCGGCCGCACCCCACGCGTCCGTACGAGGAGTGCGGCGTGAAGCTGGGCGACGCGCAGTTCGACCGGGCGGCCGCATGGGCGGCGGCGGGCCGGCTCGCCCTGGTGGGCATGGGCGTGGAGCCGGGCCTCTCGGACGTCTTCGCCCGCCACGCCGCCGACACGCTCTTCGACGAGATCGAGGAGATCGGCATCCGCGACGGCGCGAACCTGGTCGTCGACGGCTACGACTTCGCCCCGTCCTTCAGCATCTGGACGACGATCGAGGAGTGCCTCAACCCGCCCGTCGTCTACGAGGAGGGCCGAGGCTGGTTCACCACCGCGCCCTTCAGCGAACCGGAGGTCTTCGACTTCCCCGAGGGCATCGGACCGGTGGAGTGCGTCAACGTCGAGCACGAGGAGGTGCTCCTCGTCCCGCGATGGGTGAAAGCCCGGCGCGTCACCTTCAAGTACGGACTCGGCGCCGCCTTCATCGACGTCCTGCGCACCCTCCACCAGCTGGGCCTCGACCGCACCGACCCCGTCACGGTGCCCGGCGCCGACGGCCAGGTCGCCGTCTCCCCGCGGGACGTCGTCGCCGCCTGTCTCCCCGACCCGGCGACCCTCGGCGACCGCATGCACGGCAAGACGTGTGCGGGCACGTGGGTGAAGGGGACCAAGGACGGGCGGCCCCGCGAGGTGTACCTGTACCACGTGGTCGACAACCAGTGGTCGATGCGCGAGTACGGCTCCCAGGCCGTCGTGTGGCAGACCGCGATCAACCCCGTGGCCGCTCTCGAGCTCGTCGCCTCCGGCGCCTGGCACGGAAGCGGCGTACTCGGCCCCGAGGCGCTGCCCCCGGCCCCCTTCCTCGACCTGCTCACGGAGTACGGGGCGCCGTGGGGCATGCGCGAACAGTGACCGCGTCCGGCTCCCGCGCATGCAGGTGCGGCCGAGCCTCCCTACGATGAACTCAGATGAAGTCGTACGTCTCTCTCGACCCGTAGCGAGGGAACATGGCCGCCGATGATGCCGCGCCCACCGGGCGACCCGCGGGCCTGAAGGCCAACGCGATCGGATTCGTAGACGCCCTCGTCATCGGGCTCAACTCGACCTCTCCCGCGTACTCCCTCGCCGCCGTCATCGGCCCCGTCGTCGCACTGGTCGGGATCTACGCGCCCGGCGTGATGTTCGCGTCCTTCGTGCCGATGCTGCTCATCGCGTCGGCGTTCTACTACCTCAACAAGGTCGACCAGGACTGCGGAACGACCTTCTCCTGGGTCACCCGCGCCATGGGCCCCTGGGCCGGCTGGCTCGGCGGCTGGGCCATCGCGATGACCGGAGTCCTGGTCGTCGGCTCGCTCGCCGACGTGGCGGTCAGCTTCGGCCTGCTCGCCGTCGGCCTCGACAGCTGGGTGGACAACACCTTCGTACGCCAGCTGCTCACCGTGCTGCTCATCCTCGTGATGACGGCCATCTGCGTCATCGGCACCGAACTGTCGGCCAAGGTGCAGAACGTCCTCATCCTGGCGCAGATCGCCTGCCTGCTGATCTTCGTGGCCGTGGCGTTCTACGCCGTCTACACCGACACCAGCAAATACCCCTCGGTCGAACCCGCCTTCAGCTGGCTCAACCCGTTCGGAGCCGGCGGCGCGGCGCTGACCGGTGGGCTGCTCCTGGGCGTCTTCATCTACTGGGGCTGGGAATCGGCGGTCAACCTCACCGAAGAGGTCGAGGACTCCGCGACCGCCCCCGGCAAGGCGGGGCTCTGGTCGACCGTCATCCTCCTGGTGACCTACGTGTCCGTCGGATTCGCGGTCGTGGCCTACGCCGGTCCGGTGTTCCTGGCCGAGAACGCCGGGGAAGAGGAGTTCATCTTCGCCCAGCTCGCCGGCGACGTCCTCGGTGGCTGGGACTGGATCCTGCTGCTCGCCGTCTCCACCTCCGCGATCGCGTCCACCCAGACCACCATCATCCCGGCCTCGCGCACCGCACTGTCCATGGCCCGCCGCCGGGCGCTGCCCGCGCACTACAGCCACATCAGCCCGCGCTTCCGCACCCCTGACGTCAGTACGTGGTGGGTCGCCGGCATCGCCATCGCCTGGTACCTCGTGGTGAACCGGATCAGTGAGAACGCCCTCTTCGACTCGCTCACCGCGCTCTCGCTGCTGATCGCCTTCTACTACGCGCTCACAGGCATCGCCTGCGCCGTCTACTACCGCCGCCATCTCTTCGAGAGCGTCCACAACTTCCTGCTGATCGGCCTCGGTCCACTGGTCGGTGCCGGGCTGCTGACGTGGCTCCTGGTGCGGTCGGTCTCCGACATGTCCGATCCGGCGAACTCCTACAGCGGCACGTCGTGGTTCGGTCTCGGCCCGCCGCTCGTGATCGGCATCGGCATCGCCCTGACCGGTGTGGTCGTCATGTTCGTATGGCGGCTGCGGGCACCCGCGTTCTGGCAGGAGCGCCCGGGTGTGGCCGACCCCGAGCTGGTCCATGGGCACGGTCCTGGCTCCGGTCAGGGCCGCGGCGGCGGTTCCGGCAAGGAGCCCTGAGATGTCGGTCGTTCTGGGCTACGACGAATCCCCCGGCGCCGCCCGCGCGTTGCGCATCGCGGTCGAGGTGGCCGCCGCGTTCGACGAGACGCTCGTACTGGTCTACGGTGCCGCGGCCCCCGGCCCGACCGGGGAGGAGTACGCGTCCCACCGCGAGGCCATCCGCCAGGCCGGCCGCATCGGCCTGGAGCACGCGGTCACGGAGGCCGCCCGGGAGGGCGTGCCGACCGTCGTCGAGGTGATCGACGACAAGCCGGCCCAGGCCCTGATCGACGCGGCGAACCGCCACGCCGCCCGCGTCATCGTGGTCGGCAGCTGGGGCGAGAGCCCGATCCGCGGTGCGCTCCTGGGCTCGACCCCGCACAAGCTCCTGCACCTGTCGAGCGTCCCCGTGCTCTGCGTGCCGCCCGAGGAATGAGGGCGGTCAGCGGGCCGGAAGGCCGTTCTCCAGCTCGACCGGACCGTCGCCCCGCGCGAGGACGCCGACGGAGGCGACCACCCGAAGGCCCAGCGAGCCAGGGAGATACGCGGTGGCCTCGGCCGGGTCGATCAGCTTCCAGGAGAGCAACTCCTCCTCCTGGAGCCGGATCGCGGCGAACCGCTCCTCGGTGAGCACCCCGCCGTCGTAGATGTACGCCACGATCGGCGGCCGCTCCGTGCCGACCGACCAGTCGACCGCGAGCAGCGGCCCGAGCTCCACGTCCAGGCCGATCTCCTCGGCCGTCTCGCGCCGCGCCGCCTGACGGGGCGTCTCGCCCGCGTCGGACTCGATCGTGCCGCCGGGCAGCGCCCAGCCCTCACGGTAGTTCGGCTCGACGATCAGGATCCGGCCGTCGGCGTCGCGGAAGAGCGCGGCGGCACCGGCGAGGACCCGGGGCAGGCCGGCGATGTACGTGGTGTAGTCGGTCGTCGTCATTCCGTCAGCGTAGCCAGTCGCAGCGTCCGCTCCGCCAGCTCGCCGATCCGCACCCCTTCGAAGCCGAACACCGCGCTGCGCACCCGGTCCCGCAGCGGCTCCGACCACTGCGGCGGAATCGCCGCCGCCCCGCACATCACCCCGGCCACCGAGCCCGCCGTCGCCCCGTTCGAGTCGGTGTCCAGGCCGCCCCGGACGGTCAGTGCGATCGTCGTGGTGAAGTCGCCGCCGCCGTACAGGAGCCCGGCCGTCAGGACCGCCGCGTTCGGGACGGTGTGGATCCAGCCGAGGCCGGCCGTCCGTTCCGCCAGCTCGGCGAGGGTGTCCGACCACTCCACCCCCGACTCGTACAGCGCGATCGTGTGCCGGACCGTACGCGCGAGCCGGCTGCTCGCCGGGATCCGCTCCAGCGCCGTCTCCAGGGCCGTGCGGACGTCCGGCGCCGTGAAGGCGGCGGCGACCAGCGCGGCCGCCCACATCGCGCCGTACACCCCGTTCCCCGTGTGGGACAGCACCGCGTCCTTGCGGGCCAGCGAGGCGGCGCGGCGCGGGTCGCCCGGGGAGGTCCAGCCGTACACGTCGGCCCGGATCAGCGCGCCGATCCACTCCTGCTGCGGATTGTCGTACGTCGCGGTGAGCGGCGGCTTCAGGCCGTTGGCGAGATTGCGGTAGGCATTCCGCTCGGCCGTGAACGTCTGGAGGTACGGGAGCCGCAGCAGCCACAGCTCGCCCACCTGCTCGGTGGTGAACGCGAACCCACGGGTCTCCAGCAGGTGCAGACCGAGGATCGAGTAGTCGATGTCGTCGTCCCGGCAGCTCCCGTCGATCCGCCCGCGTACGCACTGCGGCCACTCGGGCCGCAGCTCGAACCCCTCGGCCAGGGCGTCGGCGGGCGGCGGGGGCAGGTAGTCGGTGAGCGGGAGGGCGTCCGTCAGCCGCAGGTACCGGTCGATACGCTCGGGCGTCCACAGGTCGCCGCGCTCGACGGGCTTGCCGAGCATGTTCCCGGCGATCCGTCCGGTCCAGCCACCGAGGATGCGGTCGGCGAGTTCGCCGTGCGTGAGCGCCATACGTCCGGTGTACCGAATGCCGCGCCGCACCGCGCGCCGAACACGCCGCCCCCGTCAGACCTGTGCGCCTCGGGCCTCTGCGCCTCGGGCCTCAGCTCCTCAGGACTCTCCGCCCGGCTCGCCGTCCGTGTCGCTGCGCGACTGCGCCGCGCGGCGGAGCCGGTGGTGGCGGGAGGCGGTCTGCTCGGTGATCGCCTCGCCGACCATCGCCCGTACCGCGTCCCGTACGCCGTGCAGCGCGTGGTGCCGCGCCGGACCCGCCCCGGGGTCCTCGCGGAGCTCTTTCAACAGCGCCCAGCACAGCGCCAGCATCACGATCACGAACGGCAGCGCCACCAGGATCGTCGCCGTCTGCAGCGAGTTCAGCCCGCCCGCCACCAGCAGCACCGCCGCCACGGCCGCCATGAGGATGCCCCAGGTGACCACCAGCCAGGTCGGCGGGTGCAGCGAGCCGCGGCTCGTGAGGGAGCCCATCACCAGGGAGGCGGAGTCCGCGCTCGTCACGAAGTACGTCATCACCAGGATCATCGCGATCACCGAGGTGACCGTGCCGATCGGCAGCGCGTCCAGCATCGCGAAGAGCGAGGCCTCCGCGCCGTCCTGCACCGCGCCCGCGAGGTCCGCCGCGCCGGTCGACTCCAGCCGGATCGCGGTCCCGCCCATCACGCAGAACCAGATGACCGTCGCGCCGCTCGGCACCAGCAGCACGCCGATGAGGAACTCCCGGATCGTCCTGCCGTGCGAGATGCGGGCGATGAACGTGCCGACGAAGGGCGCCCAGGACAGCCACCACGCCCAGTAGAAGATCGTCCACGCGCCCAGCCACGAGGGGTCCGTGAAGGCGCCCGTACGGCTCGCCATCGGCAGCAGCTGGTACAGGTAGCCGCCGACGGAGGCGGGGACGGAGTCCAGGATGTAGACCGTCGGGCCGAGCAGGAAGACGAAGATCATCAGACAGGCGGCGAGCACGATGTTGATCGTCGACAGCCACTTCACGCCCTTGTGCAGCCCCGAGAACGCCGACAGGACGAAGGCCGCGGAGAGCGAGCCGATGATGATCAGCTGGGTCGCCGTGGAGTCCTCGATGTCCATCGTCAGGTTCAGGCCCTTGGAGACCTGGAGCGCGCCGACGCCGAGGCTGGTCGCCGTGCCGAAGACCGTCGCGAAGACGGCGAGCAGGTCGATCGCCTGTCCCTGCCAGCCCGCCGCCCTGCGGGCGCCGATGAGCGGGACGAACGCGGAGCTGAGCCGGGAGCCGCGGCCCTTGCGGAAGCCCGCGTAGGCGAGGGCGAGGCCCGCGATGCCGTAGATCGCCCAGGGCGTGAGCGTCCAGTGGAAGAACGAGTACTCCATGGCGGTGAGGGCCGCCTCGCCGGTGCCCGGCTCGGCGCCGCTCGCCGGAGGTGGCGACAGATAGTGCTGGAGCGGCTCCGCGACCCCGTAGAACATCAGGCCGATCCCCATGCCCGCGCTGAACATCATGGCGATCCAGGCGAGATTGGTGAACTCGGGCTCGGCGTCGTCGGCCCCGAGCCGAATCCGCCCGTAACGGCTTACGGCGATCACGACACACAGGACGAGAAACGCATCGGCGGCGATCACGAACAGCCAGGCGAAGTTGTTCAGGACCCAGCTCAGGGCGGAGGAGGAGGCGCTGTCGAAGGAGTCCTTGCCGAGAGCGGCCCAGCCGACCATCGCGACGACCGCCGCCACGCCGATGCCGACGACCGTGAGGTCGGGGGCCTGCTGATCTTTCTGATCGATCGGATCCGGTTCCGTGCTCATATGGACCCACTATGGTGCGGAATATCGCCTTATCAGGGGGTGGCACGCCGTCTGGGGGTGCGGATAGGGTCGGCCACGGCGCGACTGCACGTTCGAAAGCAAGGGATGCAAGGTGACGGACGGAGCAGTAACTGAGGTCGCACGCGTACTCGTCGCGGCCGACAAGTTCAAGGGCTCGCTCACGGCCGTACAGGTCGCGGAGCGGGTCACAGCAGGTCTGCGACGGGTCGTCCCGGAGCTGGAAGTGGAGACCCTGCCGGTTGCGGACGGCGGCGACGGTACGGTCGCGGCCGCGGTGGCGGCCGGTTTCGAACGACGTGAGGTACGGGTGACGGGGCCGGTCGGCGACCCGGTGACGGCGGCGTTCGCGCTGCGCGACGGGACGGCGGTAGTGGAGATGGCGGAGGCGTCAGGCCTCCAGCTGCTGCCGCCGGGCGTCTTCGCGCCTTTGACGTCGACCACGTACGGCTCGGGCGAGCTGCTGCGGGCGGCGCTGGACGCGGGGGCGACGACGATCGTCTTCGGCGTGGGCGGGAGCGCGACGACGGACGGCGGGGCCGGGATGCTGGCCGCGCTGGGCGCGGTCTTCCTGGACGCGGAGGGCGAGCCGGTGGGCCCGGGCGGCGCGGCACTGGCGGGGCTCGTCTCCGCGGACCTGTCGGCCCTGGACCCGCGCTTCGCCGCGGTGAACCTGATCCTCGCGAGCGACGTCGACAACCCCCTTACGGGCCCGAAGGGCGCGCCGGCGGTCTACGGTCCGCAGAAGGGCGCGACGCCGGAGGACGTGGCGACGCTGGACGCGGCCCTCGCTCACTTCGTCACGGTCCTGGAGAAGGCGATCGGCCCCAAGGCGTCGGAGTGTGCGATGGCGCCGGGCGCGGGTGGCGCGGGTGGCATCGGGTACGGGGCGCTGGTCGGCCTGGACGCGAGCTTCCGCCCCGGCATCGAGCTGATGCTCGACGTCCTGGGCTTCGCCCCGGCCCTCGACCGGGCGACCCTGGTCATCACCGGCGAGGGTTCGCTGGACGAGCAGACCCTCCACGGCAAGGCCCCGGCGGGCGTCGCGGCGGCGGCGCGGGCGGCGGGCAAGCGGGTGGTCGCGGTCTGCGGCCGCCTGGCTCTCACCCCGGAGGCCCTGACGGCGGCGGGCATCGCCCGCGCGTACCCCCTCTCGGCCCTCGAACCCGACCCGGCCAAGTCCATCCCGAACGCGGGCCCGCTGCTGGAGCGGGTCGCGGCGACGATCGCCGAGGACTACTTGGCGTAGGGCGGGGTGGGGGCGCCCCGGGTCACCGGCCCCGCAAAGCCACGGCTTCCGTGGCGGACGGGCCCACGGGCGCCTGCCAGGGGCGCTTTTGGCCTTTGCGCTACGGCGCCGGGGCCACCGGCACCGCAGAGCCGCCGCTCTCCGCGGTGGCCGGGCCCATGGGCGCCCGACAGGGGGCGCCGGCCGCGGGCGGTACGGCGCGCCCGTGGTTGCCGGCGGCGCGAAGCCGCCGCCCCCGTGGTCGCCGGGCTCACGGAGCGGACGCGCCAGCCAGGGCCCCGTTCCGCTGTGCCCACCCTCCCCCACCCTCCCCCACCCTCCCCCAAGCTCTCGGCTTCGCTCGAGCAGGGGGACCCCCATCGCCCCAGCGGAACGATTGTCCACAACGGGTGTGGTCGGGTGTGGCGATTGGCGGCGCGAAGCTGCCGCCCCGTAACGGGGTCCGGGGGGCGTCGCCTCCGGGCCGTACCCGGCCCCTCCGGGCCGTACCCGGCCCCTCCGGGCCGTACCCGGCCCCTCCGGGCCGTACCCGCCCCCCGGGCCGTACCCGGGCCCCGGGCCGTACCCCCACCCGCCCCCGGCAGGGTTTCGGGAAGGGGTGGGGTGGGGGAGTCCGTTCTGAGCCGCGCCCGTCCGCGGCGGGGGACCGCCCCCGGGCGGGTGGGTGAGCCGTCATGGGCCCCGCCCCCGCTGCGGGCCAGGCCCCCGGCGCCGGGAGAGTCCGTACTGAGCCCCGCCCGCCTGCGGCGCGGCCCCCGGCCTCAGGTAGCCCCCACCCCCGTCAACCGAAACGCGTCCAGCGCCAGCGTCATCTCCGTCAGGTCCCGCGGCCGGGACAACGACCGCGACGTCAGCTGCTCCAGGCGGCGCAGGCGGTTGAAGACCGTGTTCCGGTGGCAGTACAGGCGAGACGCCGCCCGCCCCGCCGACCCCTCGCAGTCCAGCCACACATCCAGCGTCTCCAGCAACACCGCCCGATCCGCCGGATCCAGTTCAAGCAACGCACCCAGCACATCCGCCACCAACAGCCCCGCCAGCTCCGGCTGCCCCACCACCAGCGCCCCCGCCATCCGGCGGTCGAGACGGACGATCAGACGTGACTCCGGCGGACTCGTCCGCAGCGCCAGCTCCGCGAGCCGCCGCGCCCGGCCCAGCTCCGCAAGGCCCGTCACCACCGGGCTGATCCCGCCCGGGCCCGGGCACCGCCCCTCAAGGAGCTCCGACAGCGCGTCCAGGCCCGTGCCCTCCGCCAGCGACACCACCGCGATCTCGCAGTCCGCGCCCATCCGCCACAGGAACCGCACCCCGGCCCCCCGCACCCGCCGGTGGAACGGCTCCGGCACCTCCCGGCGGTCGTGCCGCAGCACCACCACCGCGTACCGCCCGTGTTCCGGCAGGTCCAGGCCCGCCGCCGCACGCGACGTGACCTCGGGCGAGCGCTGCCCCTGGAGCAGCGCGTCCAGGAGCGCCTGGAGCTGCTCGTCCGTACGCCGCCGCAGCTCCAGCTCCGTCGCCCGGTACGCCTCCGACGCCGTGTCCGCCTGCGCGTCCACCGCCGACCACATGATCGTCGCCGACTGGGTCAAGGCGGCAAGGCGGGGCGGAAACCCCGACGCGTCCTCGATCAGCGCGTCCCACACCAGCTGCCCGGCATGCCGGTACGCGTGCACGAGCAGCTCCAGCGGCATGCCCTGTTCCGCCCGCCGCCGCCCCAGCTCGTCCGCGTGCTCCAGATCCCGCCGCGGCGAGTCCCGCGGCGCCGAGATCATCTCGATCCCGATCCGAATCGCCTCCTGGGCCTCCCGCCAGTGCTGGTCGTACGGCACGATCCGGCCGTACGCCGGCTCGTACTCGTGCAGCTCCCTCAGATGCTCGTCCACCAGCTCGGGCAGCCGCTCCAGAAGCGCCGTACACGCCTCCGCGAGCAGCTTCCAGTCGTCGCCGGTACGCGGTCTGCGCCGTCCCATGCCCGGAGGATGCCACCCCGGACCCCATCCCGACAGGCCCCTGACACGCGGTGTTGTGCGCGTGCACAACCCACCGCCGCGTCCGCTGGTCACCGGCAGCGTTTCGGCCGCCGCACGTGGACGGACGGGCACCGCGGTGCTGGGGTGAGCGCCACTGAACGGGCCACGGAAGGGGAGCCATGGGAGGGACCGCACTCGCCCTCGAGGTAGCGGACCTGTCGGCGGGATACGGACCGGTACGTGCGCTGAGGCAGGTGTCGCTCGCCGTGCCGGAAGGCGGCGTCGTCACCGTCCTCGGCGGCAACGGAGCGGGCAAGTCCACGCTGCTGCGCGCCGTCTCGCGCACACTGTCGTTCCACGGCGGAGCCGTCACCTCCGGCACCGTGACCTTCGGCGGCCGCCCGATCGGCGGGCTCGCCCCCGACCGGATCGTCGCCGCCGGGGTCTCCCAGGTACCGGAGGGGCGGCAGGTCTTCGCCCGGATGACGGTCGAGGACAACCTGCGCGCCGGGGCGCTCGGCGCGAGCGGCGACCGCGCCACCAGGGCTACGGCCCTCAAGCGCGTCCACGAGCTCTTCCCGGTCCTCGCCGAACGCGCCCACCAGCGCGCCGGCCTCCTCTCCGGAGGCGAGCAGCAGATGCTCGCCGTCGGCCGCGCCCTGATGGCCTCGCCGAAGCTGCTGCTCCTGGACGAGCCCTCGCTCGGCCTCGCCCCGCTGATGGCCGCCCGGATCGCCGACACGATCCGCGAGATCAACGCCCAGGGCACCGCCGTCCTCCTCGTCGAACAGAACGCGGCGCTCGCGCTGCGGCTCGCCTCCCGGGCGTACGTCCTGGAGGTCGGCGAGGTCACCCTGTCCGGGCCGGCCGCCGAACTCGCCGCGTCCGACGAGGTCCGCCGCCGCTATCTGGGCGTCGTGGACGAGGACGCCGCCGCCGACGCGGCGACCGCCGCCACGGTCCACCCCGTGCTCTCCCGCTGGGAGGGCGGCCGATGACAACGACCTCCGCCCGTCCCGCGGCAGCCCGCGCCCCGCACGCGGCCACTTCCCATCCCCGTCCCGCGGCAGCCCGCGCACCGCACGCGGCCACTTCCCATCCCCGTCCCGCGGCAGCCCGCGCACCGCACGCCGCCGCTTCCCATCCCCGTCCCGCGGCAGCCCGCGCACCGCACGCCGCCGCTTCCCGCCCGCCCCTGTCCCGTGGGGAGGACCGATGAGCCAGACCCCGTCTCCCGGAAAGGCAGCGGGCGCGGCCGACACCACGCCGTCCCGGGCGGGCATCGCCGCGGTTCCCGCCCTCGACGTCCGGGACCTCACTGTCCGCTTCGCCGGCCTCACCGCCCTCGACGCCGTCTCCTTCACCGTCCGGCCCGGCACCGTGCACGCCGTCATCGGCCCCAACGGCGCCGGCAAGTCCACCTGCTTCAACGTGCTCTCCGGGGTCTACAAGGCCACCTCCGGCAGCGTCCGTTTCGGCGACCACGAACTCACCGCCCTGCCCCCGCACAAGATCGCCGACCTCGGCGTCGCCCGCATCTTCCAGAACCTCGCGCTGCCGCCCCGCGCCTCCGTCGAGGACAGCCTGATGCTCGGCCGTCACCGGCTCACCCGCACCGGCTTCGTCTCGGCCGGGCTCAGGCTGCCCGCCGCCGCCCGCGAGGACGCCCGCCACCGCGCCCGCGTCCGCGAGATCGCCGCCTTCGTCGGCCTGGAGAAGCAGCTCGCGCAGCCCGCGGGCTCGCTCCCGTACGGGCAGCAGAAGCTGGCCGAACTCGCCCGCGCGCTCTGCATGGAGCCCCAGCTGCTGCTCCTCGACGAACCCGTCGCCGGCATGACCGCCGACGAGCGGCGCCGTACCGCCGCCGTCATCGCCGGCGTCCGCGACAGCCTCGGGATCTCCATCGTCCTCGTCGAACACGACATGGGAGTGGTGATGCGGCTCGCCGACGCCGTCACCGTGCTCGACTTCGGCCGCCGGATCGCCGACGGCGCCCCCGGCGACGTACAGAACGACCCGGCGGTCGTCCGCGCCTATCTCGGAGAGGAGACCGCCGAGTGACCACCTTCGCCGAACTCCTGCTCAACGGCGTCTCGTTGGGATCCATCTACGCCCTCATCGCCCTCGGCTTCGTGGTGATCTTCCGCGCCACCGAGGTCGTCAACTTCGCCCACGCCTCCCTGCTCCTCGCGGGCGGCTACTTCACCGCCGTGCTCCACGACGACATCGGCTTCTGGCCCGCGCTGCTCGTCGGCATCGGCGGCGCGGCGCTGGTCGGCGCGGCCGTCGAGTTCCTCGTCATGCGCCGCTACCGGGGCTCCGACCACAGCGTCCTCGCCATCGTCACCATCGGCGTCGACATCCTGCTCGCCACCGAACTGACCCGCCGCATCGGTACGGACATCCTGTCGCTCGGCGACCCCTGGGGCGACGCCGTCGTCACCCTCGGCCCGGTCACCCTCGCGCAGACCCGGATCGCGGCCTTCCTCGCGGCGGCGCTGCTCATCACCGCCTTCCTGCTTGCCTTCCGGTACACCTCCTGGGGCGTCGCCATGCGCGCCGCCGCCGAGAACCAGGAGACCGCCGCCCTCATGGGCATCCGGCTCGGCCGGGTCTCGCTCGGCGCCTGGGCGGTGGCCGGCGGCCTCGCCGCCGTCGCCGCGCTCTTCCTGACCGTCTTCCCCACCCCCGGCCTGGAACGCTCCACCTCGTTCGCCGCGATGAAGGCCTTCCCGGCCGCCATCCTCGGTGGCCTCGACTCCACCACCGGCGCCCTCGTCGGCGGCCTCCTGGTCGGCGTCACCGAGTCCCTCGCCACCGGCTACCAGGGCGATCTGACCTTCCTCGGCCGGGGCATCGGCGACCTCGCCCCGTATCTCGTGATGGTCGCGGTGCTGCTGATCCGCCCCGCCGGACTCTTCGGTACGAAGGAGCTGGCCCGTGTCTGAGACCCTCGCACCCCGGTCGGTGGCCGCCCTCGCCCGCCCCCGCGTCTACGGCTGGGCCGTCGCCGGCCTCCTCCTGGTCGCCTTCCCCTTCTACCTGGACCGCTTCTGGCTCCAGGCAGGGCTCTTCGCCATGGCCGCCGCGATCGGCGCCATCGGCATCAACCTGCTGACTGGCGCCACCGGCCAACTCTCCATGGGCCACGCCTTCTTCCTCGCCGTCGGCGCCTACGGCTACTGCGCCTTCGCCGGCGACGGCTCCGACGGGCTCACCGGGTTCGGCCTGCCGGGCTGGCTCGCCGCCGTCCTCGCCGTCGTCCTCGCGGGCCTGGCGGGCGGGGTGTTCAGCCCCATCGCGGGCCGGCTGACGGGCGCGTACCTCGGTATCGCCACCCTCGCGCTGATCTTCATCGGCCAGCACGTCCTGTTCAACGCCCACGACCTCACCGGCGGCTTCAACGGCCGGGCCGTGCCCCCGCTCAGCCTCTTCGGCCTCACCTTCGACGACACCGAACTCCTCGTCGCCCAGGTCCCGTTCGGCTCCGCCGAGAAGCTCTGGTACCTCGGCCTGGTCCTCCTCCTCGCGGGCGCCCTCTTCGCCCGCGGAGTCCTGCGCGGCCGCCCCGGCCGCGCCATGAACGCCATCCGGGACCACCGGATCGCCGCGGGCGTCATGGGCATCCCCGTGGCCCGCTACCGCGCCGCCGTCTTCGTCCTGTCGTCCATGTACGCGGGTCTGGCGGGCGTGCTCCTCGCGCTGGTCTTCCAGCGGACCGTGCCGGAGTACTTCGGCATGCTGCTCTCCCTCGAATACCTGGCCATGATCGTCATCGGCGGTCTCGGCTCGGTCGCCGGCGCGGTGATCGGAGGCGTCTTCGTCTCCCTCCTGCCGCAGCTCCTCAACCGGTACAGCGACACGCTTCCCCTGGTCTCCGCCCCCGGGACGGGCGGGATCGCACCGGGGGAGGCCGCCCGCTACCTCTACGGCGCCGCCGTCGTCGCGGTGGTGCTCTTCCTGCCCGGCGGCCTGGCCCGGCTGGCCGCCCGGAAACCCAAGCGAACCGCCCAACCCTCACACTCCTCTCGGGAGGACCGATGACCCACCGACGACCGGCGACCAGAACCCTGGCCGTCACGCTCGCCACCCTCGTCGCCCTGACCGCCGCCGGCTGCAGCTCGAAGGCGAAGAGCGGCGACGACAAGGACACCGGCGCGGGCGGTGTGAAGGCCGGCAAGGGCGTCACCGACACCACCATCACGCTCGGCGCGCTCACCGACATGACCGGCGTGTACGCCACCCTCGGCAAGAGCGTCACGCAGGCGCAGCAGCTGTACGTGAAGCAGGTCAACGCGTCCGGCGGGATCTGCGGCCGGCAGCTGGAGCTGACCGTCCGCGACCACGGCTACGACCCGCAGAAGGCGCTCTCCGCGTACACCGAGCTGGAGCCGAAGGTGGTCGGCTACGCCCAGTTCATCGGCTCCCCGTTCGTGGCGGCGGTCAAGCAGCGCGTCGACGGCCAGGACAAGGGGCTCGTCCTGCCCCAGGCCTGGTCCGCCTCGCTGCTGGGCTCCCCGTACATCCGCGTCCTGGGCACCACGTACGACGTCGAGACGATCAACGCCGTCGACTTCCTGGTGAAGGAGAAGGGGCTGAAGTCGGGCGACAAGCTCGGCCACGTCTACTTCGAGGGCGACTACGGCGAGAACGCGCTCGCGGGCTCGAAGTACGCGGCCGAGAAGGCGGGCCTCACGGTCGTCGAGCAGAAGATCAAGCCGACCGACAACGACATGTCGGCGCAGGTCGCGGCGCTCAAGCAGGCGGGCGTCAAGGGCATCGTGATCAGCGCGGGCCCGCGGCAGGCCGCCTCCCTGGTCGGCGTCGCGGCCGCGACGAAGCTCCAGGTGCCGGTCATCGGCAACAACTCGGCCTTCGCCCCGCAGCTGCTCGGCACCCAGGCCGGACCGGCCCTGGAGAAGATGTACTGGTTCGCCTCGCCGAGCCTGCCGATCGGCGCGGACACCGCGTCGGCGAAGAAGCTCGTCGCCGACTACAAGGCCGCGTACCCGAGCGACAGCCTCGACAACGGCATCGTCGCCGGCTGGACGGCCGCGAGCGTCTTCGGCGAGGCACTGAAGAAGGCCTGCGCCGGCAAGGACCTCACCCGTGAGGGCATCGACAAGGCGCTGCTGACCCTGAAGGACGTCGACCTCGGCTTCGGCATGACGCACGACTTCAGCGACCCGAAGGCCCCGTCGTCCCGCGAGTCGGTGATCATCCAGCCCGACAAGACCGTCCCCGGCGGCATGCGCACGGTCCGCGAACCCTTCGTCTCGGACACGGCGAAGGAGTTCACCCCCAAGGTCGGCTGACCCCGGCCGTACGGAACCGAGGCGGGTACGACGAAGGGCCCGGGTGCTGGGGAAGCACCCGGGCCCTTCGTCGTACACGTGCACGTACCGCCTACGGCAGCTGCGCCGCCTCCGCCTGGCGGGCCTCGCGGCTCTCGCGGCGGTTGTCGCGGAAGGTGTTCACTCGCCGGGCCGTCGCGAAGAGGGGGATCACGGCGCCCAGCACCACCTGCAGCGCGCAGCCGGTCTGGAGCAGGAGCTGCCCGCCCGGGGCGTCGAACGCCCAGGCCGCCAGCATGCCCATCGCACCCACGATCCAGCTGAGCATCGCCACCGCGAGGATGCCCCGCGGCTTCGGGTACTCGACCCGGCTCACCATCAGCCAGGCGACCCCGATGATCGCGAGCAGCGTCGGGATGAACGGCAGCTCCAGGAGCACGATCGAGACCACCGTCAGCGCGCCGAAGGGGCTCGGCATGCCCTGGAACATGCCGTCCTTCATGGTCACGCAGGAGAATCTCGCGAGCCTGAGCACCACCGCGAGCAACACCACGATCGCGGCCACCGCCGAGACCTTCTGCTGCGCGCCGGGCGTGACCATGCCGTACACGAGTACGAAGTAGGCCGGGGCCAGACCGAAGCTGATCAGGTCCGAGAGGTTGTCGAGCTCCGCGCCCATCGGCGACGAGCGCAGCTTGCGCGCCACGATGCCGTCGAAGAGGTCGAAGATCGCCGCGGCCAGCATCAGGATCACGGCGGTGGCGGCGCTGTTGCGCGCCATGCCGGTCTCCGTGCTGCCGGTGAGGTGCGGGATGAGGATGCCGGTGGTGGTGAAGTACACCGCCATGAATCCACACGTGGCGTTACCGAGCGTGAGGGCGTCCGCTATGGACAGCCGCAACGACAGCGGCATCTCCTCGGCCTCGTCGGCCGAGTCCTCGTCCGCGTCGGCGGCCCAGTCGGCGGCCCTGGTGTCGGGATCAATCACGGTCAATGCGAGTCACCCCCGCGGTCGTGGTCTGACCGACCTCGACGGCGACGTCGACACCTTCCGGAAGGTAGATGTCAACGCGCGATCCGAAGCGGATCAGACCAATGCGCTCGCCCTGCTCGACCTTCGTCCCCTGGGGGATGTACGGCACGATGCGCCGTGCCACGGCACCGGCGATCTGCACCATCTCGATGTCACCGAGCTCGGTGTCGAAGTGCCAGACAACGCGCTCGTTGTTCTCGCTCTCCTTGTTGAACGCCGGGACGAACCCGCCCGGGACGTGCTCCACGGACGTCACCGTGCCGGCCAGCGGCGCGCGGTTGACGTGGACGTTCAGCGGGCTCATGAAGATGGCGACCCGGGTGCGTCCGTCCTTCCACGGCATGATGCTCTGCACCACACCGTCGGCGGGGGAGATGACCCGGCCCTGAGCGATCTCACGCTCGGGGTCGCGGAAGAACCACAGCATGCCCGCCGCGAGCGCGGTGGTGGGCACGGCGATGGCCGCGGCACGCCGAGACCTGCGCGCACGCACGAGGCTCAGCGCCGCGGTGGCGACGGTCGGCAGAAGCCACGGCGATGCTCCGCGTGCGATGCGTACGCCGGTGAGGCTGTCGCGAGGTGCAGAGGTTTGGCTGTGGGGCATGGATGACCTTCGTAGCGGATGATGCCGCACTGGCAACAGGGGACGGCGGCTTTCAAACGATGCTATCGGTTGCGGGCCGCAACTGGGTAAGCCAGAAGCCGAGTCGACGGCCGGAAGGCGAACACGGGGTGTGATCTTCTTCGCGGCCGAACCGACGCAAAAGCGACAATCAACCCTGGAGCCGGTACTCCTCGAGGAGCCTGCGACCGATGATCATTTTCTGGATCTCGGCGGTACCTTCGCCGATGAGCAGCATCGGCGCCTCACGGTAGAGACGCTCGATCTCGTACTCCTTCGAGAACCCGTACCCACCGTGGATACGGAAGGCGTCCTCGACGACTTCCTTGCAGTATTCGGAGGCGAGGTACTTCGCCATCCCTGCTTCGAGGTCGTTTCGTTCCCCGGAGTCCTTTTTGCGTGCTGCGTTCACCATCATGGCATGAGCGGCTTCGACCTTGGTAGCCATCTCGGCGAGCTTGAACTGAATCGCCTGGTGCTGGGCGATCGGCTTGCCGAAAGTGTGGCGCTGCTGGGCATACGAGACACCCAGTTCGAAGGCACGCTGAGCGACGCCGCAGCCACGTGCCGCGACATTCACGCGGCCGACTTCCACGCCGTCCATCATTTGGTAAAACCCTCGGCCGGTGGTCCCGCCGAGGACCCGATTGGCCGGAATGCGCAGTCCGTCCATGATGAGTTCGGTGGTGTCGACGCCCTTGTAACCCATCTTGTCGATCTTCCCGGGGATGGTGAGGCCGGGGCGGACCTCTCCGAAGCCGGGCTCCTTCTCGACGAGGAAGGTCGTCATCGACTTGTGGGGCGCCGTGCCCTCGGGGTGTCCTTCGTCACTTCGGACGAGAACGGCGACGAGCGTTGACGTTCCGCCGTTCGTCAGCCACATCTTCTGACCGTTGAGGACGTACTCCTCGCCGTCCTTCACGGCCTTCGACGTGATGGCCGACACATCCGAGCCGAGGCCCGGCTCCGACATCGAGAACGCGCCACGCGTCTCGCCGGCCGCCATCCGGGGCAGGAAGTACTCCTTCTGCTCCTGGGTGCCGTGCTGCTTGAGCATGTACGCCACGATGAAGTGCGTGTTGATGATGCCGGAGACCGACATCCAGCCACGGGCGATCTCCTCCACGCACAGCGCGTAGGTGAGCAGCGACTCGCCCAGACCCCCGTACTCCTCGGGGATCATCAGACCGAAGAGGCCGAGTTCCTTCAGCCCGTCCACGATCTGCTGCGGGTACTCGTCGCGGTGCTCCAGCTCCGTCGCGACCGGGATGATCTCCTTGTCGACGAACTCCCGGACGGTCTTGAGGATCTCCTGCTGGACGTCCGTGAGCCCGGCGGTCTGGGCGAGTCGGGCCATGGCTACTTCTCCGTCTTCTTGGCGGGCTCGATCAGGGTGGGGCGGCCGGGCTGCTCGCCGCCGCGCTCCTTGATGTACGTCTCGGTGGGGACCATCACCTTGCGGCGGAAGACGCAGACGAGGGTGCCGTCCTGCTTGTAGCCCTTGGTCTCCACGTACACGATCCCGCGGTCGTTCTTCGACTTCGACGGGGTCTTGTCGAGGACCGTGGTCTCGCCGTAGATGGTGTCGCCGTGGAAGGTCGGCGCCACGTGGCGCAGCGACTCGATCTCCAGGTTGGCGATCGCCTTGCCCGAGACGTCCGGCACGGACATGCCGAGCAGCAGCGAGTAGATGTAGTTGCCGACGACGACGTTCTTGCCGAAGTCCGTGGTGTTCTCGGCGTAGTTCACATCCATGTGCAGCGGATGGTGGTTCATCGTCAGCAGGCAGAAGAGGTGGTCGTCGTACTCGGTGACCGTCTTCCCGGGCCAGTGCTTGTAGACGGCGCCGATCTCGAACTCTTCGTAGGTGCGGCCGAACTGCATCGGACTCAGGCCTCCGGGATCTGGAACTTGCTGGTGCGCTGCATGCCGGCGGCGCGGCCCTTGCCGGAGATGACCAGGGCCATCTTGCGGGAGGCCTCGTCGATCATCTCGTCGCCGAGCATCGCCGAGCCCTTCTTGCCACCGGCCTCGGACGTGTAGAAGTCGTACGCGTCCAGGATCAGCTCGGCGTGGTCGAAGTCCTCCTGCGAGGGGGAGAAGATCTCGTTCGCGGCGGCGACCTGGTCCGGGTGGAGCACCCACTTGCCGTCGAAGCCGAGCGCGGCGGCGCGCTGGGCGACCGCCTTGTAGCCCTCGGGGTTGCGGACCTGCAGGTAGGGACCGTCGATGGCCTGGAGGTTGTTGGCGCGGGCCGCCATCAGGATGGCCATCAGGATGTAGTGGTAGGCGTCGGCGCCGTAGCCGGGCGGCTGCTCGCCGACGACCAGCGACTTCATGTTGATGGAGGCCATGAAGTCGGCCGGGCCGAAGATGATCGTCTCCACGCGCGGCGAGGCCTGCGCGATGGCGTTGACGTTGTTCAGGCCCTGGGCGTTCTCGATCTGCGCCTCGATGCCGATCTTGCCGACCTCGAAGCCCATCGTCTTCTCGATCTGCGTCAGCAGCAGGTCGAGCGCCACGATCTGCTGGGCGTCCTGGACCTTCGGCAGCATGATGCAGTCGAGGTTCTGGCCGGCGCCCTCGACGACGGTGACGACGTCCCGGTACGTCCAGTGGGTCGTCCAGTCGTTGACCCGAACGACGCGCGTCTTGCCGGTCCAGTCGCCCTCGTTGAGGAACTTGACGATGGTGTGGCGGGCATCGGGCTTGGCGAGCGGCGCGCAGGCGTCCTCCAGGTCCAGGAACACCTGGTCGGCGTCCAGCCCCTGGGCCTTCTCCAGGAAGCGCGGGTTGGAGCCGGGGACGGCGAGGCAGGAGCGGCGCGGCCGGAGCCGGTTCACGGTCGTCATGCGGGGACCTCCAGGGGGTCGAGCTTGTTCGCTTTCCGGATCTCGTCGACGATACGGCCGATGATCTCGGTGATACCGAAGTCCTTCGGGGTGAAGACGGCGGCCACACCCGCCCGCTTCAGTTCTACGGCGTCGGCGTTCGGGATGATCCCGCCGACGATGACCGGGATGTCCTGCGCGCCGGCCTCCCGGAGGCGGTCGAGGACGTCCGGCACCAGCTCGGCGTGCGAGCCGGAGAGGATCGACAGACCGACGCAGTGCACGTCCTCCGCGAGGGCCGCGTCGACGATCTGCTCGGGCGTCAGCCGGATCCCCTGGTAGACCACCTCGAAACCGGCGTCACGCGCGCGTACCGCGATCTGCTCGGCCCCGTTGGAATGCCCGTCCAGGCCCGGCTTGCCGACCAGGAGCCGCAGCCGCCCGGAGCCCAGCTCGTCTGCGGTACGCGTCACCTTCTCCCGTACGAGAGCCATCGGCGTCCCCGCCTCGGCGGTCACCGCGACCGGGGCGGAGGAGACGCCGGTGGGGGCGCGGAACTCGCCGAAGACGTCCCGCAGCGCCCAGGACCACTCGCCGGTCGTCACACCGGCCCGCGCGCACTCCAGGGTCGCGGCGAAGAGGTTGCCGTCCCCGGCCGCCGTCGCCTTGAGCGCTGCCAGCGTCTCCTGGGCACGGCTCTCGTCACGGTTGTCGCGCCACTCGTGGAGCTTGGCGACGACCTTGGCCTCGTTGGCCGGGTCGACCGTCATGATCGCCGTGTCGAGATCCGCGGTGAGCGGGTTCTCCTCGGTCGACTGGAAGATGTTGACGCCGACGATCTTCTCGTCGCCGGCCTCGATCCGGGCCCGCCGCTCGGCGTGCGAGGAGACCAGCTGCGACTTGAGGTAGCCGGACTCGACGGCGGCCATCGCGCCGCCCATCGCCTGGATCCGCTCGATCTCCGCAAGGCACTCCGTCACCAGGGCGTCGACCTTGGTCTCGACGACGTGCGAGCCCGCGAAGATGTCCTCGTACTCCAGCAGGTCGGACTCGTGGGCGAGTACCTGCTGGATCCGGAGCGACCACTGCTGGTCCCAGGGGCGGGGCAGGCCCAGCGCCTCGTTCCAGGCGGGCAGCTGGACGGCACGCGCGCGTGCGTCCTTGGAGAGCGTGACGGCCAGCATCTCCAGGACGATCCGCTGGACGTTGTTCTCCGGCTGCGCCTCGGTCAGGCCGAGCGAGTTGACCTGGACGCCGTAGCGGAACCGGCGCTGCTTCTCGTTCTCGATGCCGTACCGCTCGCGCGTGACCTGGTCCCAGATGCGGCCGAAGGCGCGCATCTTGCACATCTCCTCGATGAAGCGGACGCCCGCGTTCACGAAGAACGAGATACGGGCGACGACCTCGCCGAAGCGGTCCGCCGGGACCTGGCCGGAGTCCCGGACCGCGTCGAGCACCGCGATCGCGGTGGACATCGCGTACGAGATTTCCTGGACCGGAGTGGCCCCCGCCTCCTGCAGGTGGTAGCTGCAGATGTTGATCGGGTTCCACTTCGGGATGTGGTTCACCGTGTAGGTGATCATGTCCGTGGTGAGGCGGAGCGAGGGGCCGGGCGGGAAGACGTGTGTCCCGCGCGACAGGTACTCCTTCACGATGTCGTTCTGGGTGGTGCCCTGGAGCCGGGTGACGACGTCCTTGCCGCCCTGCTCCTCCGCGACCACCTGGTAGAGCGCCAGGAGCCACATCGCCGTGGCGTTGATGGTCATCGAGGTGTTCATCTGCTCCAGGGGGATGTCCTGGAACAGCCGGCGCATGTCACCGAGGTGCGAGACCGGGACCCCGACCCGGCCGACCTCGCCGCGGGCGAGGATGTGGTCGGGGTCGTAGCCGGTCTGCGTGGGCAGGTCGAAGGCGACCGAGAGGCCGGTCTGCCCCTTGGCGAGGTTGCGCCGGTACAGCTCGTTGGACGCCTCGGCGGTCGAGTGACCGGCGTACGTCCGCATGAGCCACGGCCGGTCCTTTTCCTTCCGCGCCTGCGGCTGAGGGCGCTCTGTGCCGGTGTCGACGTTCCTCGGTCCGCGGTCGCTTCGCTCCCTTGCCTTCGTCTCTTTCGACTCCGGCGCGCCCTCAGCCGCAGGCGCAGTCTGACGCTCTGTCATGTACGGCCCCGGTCTCAGATGTTACGGAAGCGGTTGATGGCGTCGATGTGCTTCGCGCGCATCTCCGGGTCACGGACGCCGAGACCCTCCTCGGGGGCGAGCGCGAGGACGCCGACCTTGCCCTGGTGCAGGTTGCGGTGCACGTCGTAGGCGGCCTGGCCGGTGTCCTCCAGGGAGTAGACCTTGGAGAGCGTCGGGTGGATCTTGCCCTTGGCGACCAGGCGGTTGGCCTCCCACGCCTCGCGGTAGTTGGCGAAGTGCGAGCCGATGATCCGCTTCAGCGACATCCACAGGTAGCGGTTGTCGTACTCGTGGTTGTAGCCCGAGGTCGAGGCGCAGGTGACGATCGTGCCGCCCTTGCGGGTGACGTAGACGCTCGCGCCGAAGGTCTCGCGGCCCGGGTGCTCGAAGACGATGTCCACGTCCTCCCCGCCGGTGAGCTCGCGGATGCGCTTGCCGAAGCGCTTCCACTCCTTCGGGTCCTGGTTGTGCTCGTCCTTCCAGAACTTGTACCCCTCGGCGTTGCGGTCGATGACCGCCTCCGCGCCCATCGCCCGGCAGATGTCGGCCTTCTCCGGGGAGGAGACGACACAGATCGGGTTGGCGCCGCCGGCCAGCGCGAACTGGGTGGCGTACGAACCGAGTCCGCCGCTCGCGCCCCAGATCAGCACGTTGTCGCCCTGCTTCATGCCGGCGCCGTTACGGGAGACCAGCTGGCGGTACGCGGTGGAGTTGACCAGGCCCGGGGCCGCCGCCTCCTCCCAGCTCAGGTGGTCCGGCTTCGGCATCAGCTGGTTGGACTTGACGAGGGCGATCTCGGCCAGGCCGCCGAAGTTGGTCTCGAAGCCCCAGATGCGCTGCTCGGGGTCGAGCATCGTGTCGTTGTGGCCGTCCGAGGACTCCAGTTCGACCGAGAGGCAGTGCGCGACGACCTCGTCGCCGGGCTTCCAGGAGTTCACACCCGGGCCGGTGCGGAGCACGACGCCCGCGAGGTCGGAGCCGATGACGTGGTACGGCAGGTCGTGGCGCTTGCTGAGGTCGCTGAGCCGGCCGTAGCGCTCCAGGAAGCCGAACGTCGACACGGGCTCGAAGATCGAGGTCCAGACCGAGTTGTAGTTCACGGAGCTGGCCATGACGGCGACCAGCGCCTCGCCCGGGCCGAGCTCGGGGAGCGGCACGTCGTCCAGGTGGAGCGACTTGCGCGGGTCCTTGTCGCGGCTTTCGAGGCCCGCGAACATCTCGGTCTCGTCCTTGTGGACGGTCACGGCGCGGTACGACTCGGGGAGCTTGAGGGCGGCGAAGTCCGAGGACGTGGAGTCCGGGGACTGGATCGCGTCCAGGATGTCCTTCACGGGGTGCCTCCGGCGGTGCGGTTTCGTCGAGGGGAGTTGCTGCGGTGGAGGTGTGCCGTCGGTTCGGCGGGTGGTGCGGTGGGGCCGCGCCTGGTGGGCGCTGAAGTTGCCTGTGACGCAGGCGTCCGGGCGCACAATCACGATCGCTTGTGGGGACAGCCGGCGCACGAGGAGACCTCTGCGCGCCGACCGCCCGGACAACATCAACGTATGGCACCGCGTGTCACCTGACAAGGCACTGGGTGCCAACAATTTCACTCATATGCAATCTGCCGGTCACACATGAGCGATGATCGATCGAAGGGCAGGACAAAAACGGCGAAGGCCGCCCCGGGTGCCGGGGCGGCCTTCGCCGTACGAGGGGGAGCTCAGCCCTTCAGGGCCTGCTGGATCGTCCGCATGACCTCGTCCAGGGGCGCGTCCGTGCGGGCCACGGCGATCACCACGTCGCCCTCGCCGGACATCGTCGCTGTGGCCGCCGTCGCCACCGGTGCGGACGTCTGGGGGCCGGCCTGCTGGCCGGTCTGGCCGGCCGAGGCCGGCCGGGCGCCTATGCCGGAGCCGAACGTGTCCCGCACGATCGCGAAGGCGTGGTCCAGCTGCGCCTCCACGTCCCCCTGGCCGCCCGCGCGCAGCCAGCGGCGCAGCACGTGGTTGTGGGCCGTGACGACCGCCGAGGCTGCCACCTCGGCGAGCAGCGGGTCGTCGTTGCCGTCGTGGTGGTCGCGCTCGTCGAAGTGGCCCAGCAGATAGCGGGTGAACAGCCGCTCGTAGCGGGCCACCGAGGCGATCTCGCGCTCCCGCAGGGTGGGTACCTCGCGGGTGAGCCGGTACCGCTCCACGGAGACCGCCGGGGACCCCGCGTACATCTTCATGACTTCCTTGATGCCCCGGCAGACGGTGTCCAGCGGGTGCTCGTGCGGCGGGGCGGCGTTCAGGACCGCCTCCGCCCGCACCAGGGTGTCGTCGTGGTCGGGGAAGATCGCCTCTTCCTTGGAGCGGAAGTGGCGGAAGAACGTCCGGCGGGCGACCCCGGCCGCCGCCGCGATCTCGTCGACCGTCGTGGCCTCGTACCCCTTGGTCGCGAAGAGCTCCATGGCCGCGGCCGCCAGCTCACGGCGCATCTTCAGCCGCTGTGCGGCCGCACGGGTGCCGGCCGGGCTCTCCTGAGCGTCGGGCGTGGACGTGGCACGGGGTGACTTCGCGGCCTTGGACATGTCCTGAACGTACTGCATCAGTGCGGGAGTGTGCCCAGGTGGGGGAGGGTCGCCGGGGCCCGCGCCCGGGGTGCCGGAGGCGCTCCCGGGGCTCAGCAACCCTCCCCAGCCCGCGGAGGGCTCAGCGACGGGCATATTCGCGGAAGCCGCGCCCCGTCTTACGGCCCAGGCAGCCGGCCGCCACCAGGTGCTCCAGCAGGGGCGCCGGGGCCAGGCCCGGGTCACGGAACTCGCGGTGCAGCACCTGCTCGATCGCGAGCGAGACGTCCAGGCCGACGACGTCGAGGAGCTCGAACGGCCCCATCGGGTAGCCGCCGCCCAGCTTCATCGCGGCGTCGATGTCGTCCAGGGACGCGTAGTGCTCCTGGACCATCTTGATCGCGTTGTTCAGGTACGGGAAGAGCAGCGCGTTCACGATGAAGCCGGCCCGGTCGCCGCAGTCCACCGGGTGCTTCCGGATCTTCGCCGTGACCTCGCGGACCGTGGCGTGCACGTCGTCGGCGGTCAGGACCGTACGGACGATCTCCACCAGCTTCATCGCGGGCGCCGGGTTGAAGAAGTGCATCCCGATCACGTCCTGCGGGCGCGAGGTCGCGCGGGCGCAGGCGACGACCGGCAGCGAGGACGTCGTGGTGGCGAGCACCGCGCCGGGCTTGCAGATCTTGTCGAGCCGGGCGAAGAGCTCCTGCTTGATCGCCAGGTCCTCGGCGACCGCCTCCACGGCGAGGTCGACCTCGGCGAAGGCGTCGAGCGAGCCGGCCGCGGTGATCCGGGCCAGCGTCTCGTCGCGGGCCTCGCCGGTCATCCGGCCCTTGTCGACCGAACGGGCGAGGGACTTCGCGATCCGGGCCTTGGCGGTGTCGGCCTTCTCCTGCGAGCGGGCGGCGAGCACGACCTCGTAACCGGCCTTGGCGAAGACCTCGGCGATGCCGGAGGCCATGGTCCCGGAGCCGGCGACGCCGACCGAGCGGACCTCGCGGCCCGCCGCGGTGGCGGCGCTCTCCAGCGGGGTCAGCGCGTCGCGGACCACGGTGGCCGAGCTCGCCGCGTCGTAGGTGTAGAAGCCGCGACCGGACTTGCGGCCCGTGAGACCCGCCTCGCTGAGCTGCTTGAGGATCGGGGCGGGGGCGTGCAGCCGGTCGTGCGACTCGCTGTACATCGCCTCCAGGACGGTACGGGCGGTGTCGACGCCGATCAGGTCGAGCAGCTCCAGCGGGCCCATCGGCAGACCGCAGCCGAGCTTCATCGCGGCGTCGATGTCCTCGCGGGAGGCGTACTTCGCCTCGTACATGGCCGCGGCCTGGTTGAGGTAGCCGAAGAGCAGCCCGTCCGCGACGAAACCGGGGCGGTCGCCGACCGCGACGGGCTCCTTGCCCAGGTCGTGCGCGAGGGTGGTGACGGCCTCGACGGCCTGCGGCGCGGTGAGGACCGAGGAGACGACCTCGACCAGCTTCATCGCCTGGACCGGCGTGAAGAAGTGCAGGCCGAGCACGCGCTCCGGGTGGGCCGAGTCGGCGGCGAGCCGGGTCACGGAGAGGGCGTTGGTGCCGGTGGCGATGATCGCGTCGGGCCGGATGATGGCGTCCAGGGCCCGGAAGACCTCCTGCTTGGCCTCGTACGACTCGGGCACGACCTCGATCACGAGGTCGGCGTGGGCCGCCGCGTGCAGGTCGGAGTAGGTACGGAAGCGGGCGAGGACGTCCCGCCGCTCCTCCTCGGTGATCCGCTCACGGGCCACCGCGCGGGCGGTGGACGCCTCCAGGGCGGCGACAGCCTGGCCGGCGGCGGCTTCGCTGATGTCGATGCCGATGACCTCGCGGCCGGCCCGGGCGAGGACATCGGCGATGCCCTTGCCCATGGTGCCGAGACCGACGACGGCGATGGTGGAGAGAGGGGTGTCCATCAGGGGACTCCAGGGAGGGAAGAGTGACGACTGAAGGCGGCGATCGCGGGCGCGAAAAGCGCATCGCGTGGGCGAATCGAAACGCGTAGGAATCGAAACGCGTGCGGTCGAAACGCATGCGGGCGCGAGAGAAACGCGCGGGAAAAGGAGTGACGGACTCTGTCCCGAAGTCACGTCTGAAACTGCCGAACCGACACACTCGATCTCACGACGGCTGCGTCACCAGGCCGTTGTGAGGGTGCGGGGGTGACCCGCTCACCTGAGATTAACCGGCGGGTAACGAGCGCGCCAGTCCCGGGGAGTTCGGAAAATGTGATCTGGATCGCGGATACCCTGGCGGCCATGGAAATCGCCCAGGACCCCGAATTCTGCTCGATGATCGATCGATTGCGGGACGAGATCCACGACGGTGCGGAAGCCGATCGAAAACCATTCGAAGAACTCGTCGCCACCGACGATCCCGAGGAGTTCGCGCGCGTCCTCACCGCGCCCGGCCAACCCCTCTGGGCCCGCGAGATCGCCGCCTTCCGGCTCGGCCTCGCCGGCGACCCGCGCGCCTTCGAGGCGCTGGTGCTCCTCCTCAACCACCGCGACCCCGAACGCTGCGTCTCCGCCGCGTACGCCCTGGCCCGGCTCGGCGATCCCCGCACGGCGCGGGCCGCCGCCACCCTCGCGACCAACGAACTCCGCGTCGCCTACGCCCTCTTCCCGGTCCGGCTTCTCACCGACCTGCGCGCCCCCGAGTCCGTACCGGCTCTGGTCGCCGTCCTCGAACGGCGCCTGGCGAGCGACGATCCGCACTGGCGCGTGGGGCTCGCCTGCGTCGAGGGTCTCGGCACACTGGGCGACCCGCGCGCCCGGCCGACCCTCCGAGCCGCCCTGCCCCACCCGCGCCTCGGCCCGGCGGCCGAGGCGGCGCTCGCCCGGCTCCCCGACTAGCGGGCGCCGTCCACCGCGAACAGCCTCACCGGAGCCGGCTCCTCCGTACCCTCGTCCCCCTCCTCCGCGTCCTCCTCCTCCGGGACCAGCGCGAAGGCCTCGATCTCGATCAGCAGCTCCGGGCGGACCAGCGCGGCGACCTGGACCGCCGAGCTCGCCGGGAGCGGCGCCGCGCCGAACGCCTCGTCCCGCGCCGACCGGACGGCGGGCAGGTGGGCGACGTCCGTGACGAAGTACGTCAGCTTCACCACGTCCGCGAAGCCGGCGCCCGCCGCGGCCAGGCAGCGGCGCAGGTTCGCGAAGACCTGACGGGCCTGCGCCGCCGGGTCGTCCGCCCCGACGACCGCGCCCGCGGCGTCGAGGGAGCACTGGCCGGATATCGCGACGAACCGGCCCGTGCCCCAGACGACGTGGCTGTACTGGGGACTGGCGGCGACACCGTCAGGGGCGGACACATGGGTCAGGTGCGAACTCATGCCCGACATCCTCGCGCACGCCACTGACAGTCGAGGCCGCCCCCGGGGCCGTCAGCGCTCGTGACCGAGGAGCGCGTGCAGGACCTCCCCGCCCGTCGCCGCCGCCGGCGCGGCCGCGACGCGCTTCTCCCCGGCCTTCTTCTTCGGCTTCGGCTCCGGCTCCGGGAGCGCCGCGCAGACCGCGTCCACTTCCGACTGCCCGTCCTGCCCGTCGCCGCGCGGCACCCGCCCGGACTCGAGGTAGGCCGCCAGGTGCTCGTCCATGCAGTCGTTGCCGCCCAGCGTCACCCCGTGGTTCCCGCCGCCCTCCTCGACCACCAGGCTGGAGCCCCGCACCATCCGGTGCAGCGCCACACCGCCCTCGTACGGAGTGGCCGCGTCGTCCGTCGCCTGGAGGATGAGCACCGGCGGCACCTCGTCGTTCGAGACGTCCGGCGGCGTCAGCGAGTCCACCGGCCAGAACGCGCACGGAGCGTTGTACCAGGCGTTGTTCCAGGTGGAGAAGGGCGCCTTGGCGTGCACGTCCCAGTTGTCCGTACGCCATGTGCTCCAGTCGCGCGGCCACTGCGCGTCCCGGCACTGCACGCTCGCGTAGACCGAGTAGCTGTTGTCGGCCGCCGTGTCCGCCGCCCCGTAGTTCTCGTACGCCCGGGTCAGCGGGGCCGCGTCCTTGTCGTTGACGTACGCGGAGAAGGCCTCGGCGAGTTTCGGCCAGTAGCCGTTGTAGTACCCGCCCGGCAGGTACGTGTCCTCCAGCTCGCCGGGGCCCACCTTGCCGCCCGCCGGGGTCTTCCGCAGCGCGTCCCGCATCCCGTACCAGGCGGCTTCGACCGCCGCCGGGTCCGTGCCGAGGCCGTACGTGGCGTCCTGGCGGGCCACCCAGGCCATGAAGTCCTTGTGGCGGGTGTCGAAGGCGTAGTCCTGCGCGATGTTGTCCTCGTACCAGACGCCCTGCGGGTTGACGACCGAGTCCAGCGCCATGCGGCGCACCCGCTCCGGGTACAGCCGCGCGTACACGGCGCCGAGATACGTGCCGTAGGAGTAGCCCAGATAGGTGAGCTGCGGAGCGCCGAGCGCGGCGCGGATCGCGTCCACGTCCCGGGCGGTGCTGACCGTGTCGATGTACGGCAGGACATCGCCGTGCTTCTCCCCGCAGGCCTTCGCGAAGGCCTGCGCCCGCTCGACGCCCCGCTGCTCGCCCTCGGCCCCGCTCGGCACCGAGTCGTGGCGCACCGGGTCGAAGTGGCCCGGCCGGCAGTTCAGCGCGGGCTCGCTCCTGCCCACCCCGCGCGGGTCGAAGCCGATGACGTCGTACTGCGCCGCCACCTTCGCGGGCAGCGAGGCGGCCACGAACCCGGCCATGGTCCGGCCGCTGCCGCCCGGTCCGCCCGGGTTGACGACCAGGGGACCCTGGGACTCCTTCGCCGTGTGCGGGACCCGGGTGAGCGCGAGCGTGATGCTCCGGCCGGCCGGGTCGTCGTGGTTCAGCGGCACCTTGAGCGTGGCGCACTGGAGCTTCGGATACGCCTGGGTGGCACAGCCGCTCCAGACGAGCGGCGCGATGGGCCGGGGGGTCGGCTCGGGCCGGGGCGTCGCGGACGCGGGCAGGACGGTGGCCGTCCCGGCGACCAGCGCCCCAGCGGCGATCAGCATTCCTGCGCGTGTGGTCATAGGGCGTCCGTGCCCCGAAGGGAAGGCGAAAGGACATGTTCCGCCCAGAGTTGACCCGAACAGACGATCCGTCAGGTCATCAGATGAGGCTCAGTTGCTCGGGCGCTCCCGCCGACGCCGGCTCCTCCGGTACGGGTATCCGGCGCGGCGCGCCCCGGTGGGCGGGTCCGATCCCGAACTCGGCGGCCAGTTCGTGGACCTGACGGGTGATCCGGCGCTGGTACCAGGTCGGCGCGTACGCCCCGTCCGCGTACATCCGCTCGTACCGCCCCACCAGCCGGGGGTGGTGCTGCCGCAGCCAGGTGAAGAACCACTCGCGGGCTCCCGGCCGCAGATGCAGCACGAGCGGGGTCACGGAGGTCGCGCCCGCCTCGGCGATGGCGCGCACGGTCTCCCGCAGCTGCTCGGGCCGGTCGCCGAGGAACGGGATCACCGGGGCCATCAGCACCCCGCAGCCGATGCCGTGCTCGCCGAGCGTGCGGACGACGTCCAGGCGGCGCTGCGGGGAGGGCGTGCCGGGCTCGACCGTGCGCCACAGCGCTTCGTCGGTGAAACCGACGGAGACGGAGATGCCGACCTCGGTCACCTCGGCCGCCTGGACGAGCAGATCCAGGTCGCGCAGGATCAGGGTGCCCTTGGTGAGGATGGAGAACGGGTTGGCGTGGTCCCGCAGGGCCTCGATGATCCCCGGCATCAGCCGGTAGCGGCCCTCGGCCCGCTGGTAGCAGTCGACGTTCGTCCCCATCGCGATGTGCGCGCCGTGCCAGCGCCGGGAGGAGAGCTGACGGCGTACGAGCTCCGGGGCGTTGATCTTCACCACGATCTGGGAGTCGAAGCCGAGGCCGGTGTCGAGGTCGAGATAGCTGTGGGTCTTGCGGGCGAAGCAGTAGACGCACGCGTGCGTGCAGCCGCGATACGGGTTGACCGTCCACTCGAACGGCATCCGGGAGGCGCCCGGCACCCGGTTCACGATCGAGCGGGCCCGCACCTCGTGGAAGGTGATCCCGCGGAACTCGGGGGTGTCGAAGGTGCGGGTGGTGACCGCGTCCGTGCCGAACAGCGCGGTTTCGGCGGCGACGCCGTTGTCGCCCAGATTGTCCCAGCGCATGGACGCCTCCTCGGTAGCAGTACCCTCAGCCGTTCCCTCAGAATAGAACACATGTTCCCTTGATCGTCGCAACCCGAGGGGGAACTCATGGGGAACCCGGATTTCCGGGAGGGGAACCCGGATTTGGGAGGCCCGCGCCCAGGTGGTTGGCTTGGCGCCACACCCTTGAAGAACCAAGTGCTGGAGGAAGTGCCATGGCGCAGGTCGAGGCCACCACGGAGCGGATCATCGCGGCGGACCCGGAGAAGGTGTTCGACGCCCTCGCCGACTACGCCGGCACGCGCGCGAAGCTGCTGCCCGAGCACTACAGCGAGTACGAGGTGCGTGAGGGCGGCGACGGCGAGGGCACCCTCGTCCACTGGAAGCTCCAGGCCACCAGTAAGCGCGTCCGCGACTGCCTGCTCGAGGTCACCGAGCCCACCGACGGGCAGCTGGTGGAGAAGGACCGCAACTCCTCCATGATCACCACCTGGACCGTCACCCCCGCCGGCGAGGGGAAGTCGAAGGCCGTCGTCAGCACCGTCTGGAACGGCGCCGGCGGCATCGGCGGCTTCTTCGAGAAGGCCTTCGCGCCCAAGGGGCTTGGCCGCATCTACGACCTCGTGCTCGCCAACCTCGCCACCGAGGTCGAGAAGTAACGCCCGAGCGCTCACCGGTTCGAGTGGTTTTACCGCGACCCCCGCAAGAGCGCCCCGCGCGCCCGGGGGTCGCACACCTCCCCGTAAACGCGCTGATGAGCGCCCCAAGTGCGCCTCCACGCAAGCCCGTTCGCGATCATGCGCGGGGCTGAGCTTCCGTACCGTCCGACTTGCTCCCGCTTCGTGCCCAATGCGAAGAATGGCGCGGCGCTGATGTCGTGACGAGGGGAGCAGCACGTGGGTGCGATCACGCTGGTGAAGGACGACGTACCGCGCGTCGCGGACGGTCCGCCCGCCGGCCGGACGCCGCCACCCCCGTCCGAGGAAGGCGCCCTCGACCCCCGCCGCGTCCGGCTCGTCTTCTTCGGCCTGATGCTCGCGCTGCTGCTCGCCGCCCTTGAGCAGATGATCGTCGCCACCGCCCTGCCGAAGATCGTCGGCGAACTCCAGGGCCTGGACCGGATGTCCTGGGCGATCACCGCCTATCTGCTGACCGCCACCATCGGCCTGCCCGTCTACGGCAAACTCGGCGACCTCTTCGGCCGCAAGGGCGTCTTCCTCTTCGCCATCGTGGTCTTCATCATCGGCTCGGCCCTGGCCGGCTGGTCACGGTCCATGGACGAGCTCATCGCCTTCCGGGCCGTCCAGGGCATCGGCGCGGGCGGCCTGATGATCGGCGTCCAGGCGATCATCGCGGACATCGTCCCGGCCCGGGAACGCGGCCGCTACATGGGTCTCATCGGCGCCGCCTTCGGCCTCGCCTCGGTCGCCGGACCCCTGCTCGGCGGCTTCTTCACCGATCACGTCTCGTGGCGCTGGTGCTTCTACTTCAACGTGCCGTTCGGGCTCGTCACCCTCGCCGTCGTCGCCGTCGTGCTCAAGCTGCCCAAGCCGGCGACCCGGGCCCGGCTCGACGTCCTCGGCTCGATCCTGCTCGCCGCCGCATCCACCTGCCTGGTCCTGCTGACCAGTTGGGGCGGGACCGAGTACGACTGGGACTCCAAGGTCATCATCGGTCTCGGCGCCGGCGCGGCCGGAACGACCCTGCTCTTCCTGGTCGTCGAGCACTTCGCCCCCGAACCCCTCATCCCGCTACGGCTGTTCCGCGACTCGGTCTTCACCGTCACCAGCCTCGTCGGAGCCGTCGTCGGCATCGCCCTCTTCGGCGCCGCCAGCTATCTGCCGACCTTCCTGCAGATGGTCGAGGGCGCCACCGCCACCGAGTCCGGCCTCCTCATGCTGCCCCTGATGGGCGGGATCGTCGTCGCCTCCATCGTCTCCGGGCAGCTCATCACCCGCACCGGCCACTACAAGGTCTACCCGGTGGTCGGCGGCGCCGTCTCCGTCGTCGGCATGTGGCTGCTCTCCCGGATGGAGACGGACACCCCGCGCCTCCACCACAGTCTCTGGCAGGCCGTCCTCGGCATCGGCATCGGACTGGTCATGCCGGTCCTGATCCTCGCCGTCCAGAACTCCGTACGCCCCGCCGACCTGGGCACGGCGACCAGCGCACACAACTACTTCCGGCAGATCGGCGGCAGCGTCGGCGCCGCGATCTTCGGCACCCTCTTCGCCTCCCGGCTCGACGACGCCCTCGCCGACTCGCTGCCGCGGACGGCGAACGCCGCGCTGCCCCCCGCCGAATCGATCACTCCGCAGACGGTGCACGCCCTGCCGCCCGCGCTGCGGGACGCCTACATCCAGGCGTACGCGGACGCGATGCCGCGGATCTTCCTGTACCTCGTGCCGGTCCTCGTGCTCGGCCTCGTCCTCGCCTTCTTCCTCAAGGAGAAACCGCTGGTGTCCCACCACACCCCCACCACCGAGGCCCCCACCGCCGTGCCCCGCGCCCGCGCCTCCGCCGCCCCCACCACCGGCGGATACACCGCGGGACTCCCGGTCTGTGGCACGGTCCAGCACCACGACGGCAGCCGCGTCCCGCGCGCCGCCCTGACCCTCATCGACGTCCAGGGCCAGCAGATCGGCCGCGGCGGCAGCGGCGAGGACGGGCGGTACGCGCTCAGCGTCCCCGGACCCGGCTCGTACGTCCTGATCGCGGCGGCCGGCGGTCACCAGCCGCAGGCCGTCTCCGTCACGGTCGGCGAACGGCCCGTCGAGCTCGACGTGGTCCTCGGCGGCGCGGGCCGGCTGGCCGGCTGTGTCGTGACCGCCGACGGAACTCCCGTACGGGACGCGGCGGTCACCCTGACCGACGTACGCGGCGAGGTCGTCGCCTCCACGCGCAGCGGGCGCGAGGGCGGCTACGTCATCACCGAGCTGGTGGCGGGGGAGTACACGCTCGCCGCCAGCGCGCCCGCCTTCCGGCCCGCCGCGCTGCCGGTGAGCGTGCAGGCCTCCCGCGAGACCCGCCAGGACATCGAGCTGGCGGGCGGCGCGGTGCTGCGCGGGACGGTGCGCGCGGGCGGCGGCCGGCCCGTCGAGGACGCGCGGGTGACGCTCCTCGACGCGGCCGGGAACGTGGTCGACACCCTGACGACCGGGCCGGACGGGACGTTCCGGTTCGTGGACCTGTCCTCGGGCGAGTACACGGTCATCGCGGCCGGCTATCCGCCGGTCGCCACCGTGCTCCAGGTCGCGGGCGGCGGACGCACGGAACGCGACCTGCAGCTGGGCCACGCGGACTGAACCGGCCTCAGGAGGCGGCGGTCGCCTTGCGCAGCGTGCTGATGCAGCTGGTGATCGCCGCCTGAAGGGCTTCGAGGCGCTGGAGCATGTCGTCCTCCACGACGTCCTCCTCCAGGACCTCGTCGAGCGTCAGCTCCTCGAAGACCTTCGTCGCCTTCTGCAGACTGTTGTAGAACTTCGTACGCCGTTCCTGGACGCGCAGTGCGGGATCCGCCTCGACCGCCTCGGCGACCATGGTCTTCACCGCGTCGTACGCCTCACCGGCCCACTCGCCGGCCTCCTCGGCGTCGTCGAGCTCGTTGATGAGGGAGAGGTGCCGCTCGGCCTCGGCGCGCAGCTCGGCCGGCGCCTCGACGGTCTGCCCGGCGGGCGTCCTGATCTGCCCGTTCTCCACGATCTGCCGCACGTAACCGATCCGGTCGGCGGCCTTGGCCTCGTTCGCGACGGCCTTCTTCAGATCCCCGGTGCGCGCGATGGCCCGGGCCATCTCCGTCTGGAGCGCCGGGTCCTCCTTCATCCGGTCGAGCAGCGCGCCGCGCGCGGCCTCCGCCGTCCCGGGGTCGGCGAGGATCGCGGCCCGCAGGGCGGTGGGGTTCTCGGCGACCTCCAGGGCCTTCGTCGGCCGGATGCCCTCCGCCTCGGCTGCGGCGGTGATCGCGTGGCCGCGCACGGAGGTGGCGCTCGAGCGGGAGGAGTAGTACGAGAGCCAGACGTCGGCTTCGGGCAGCTCGATGTCCTCGCCCGGGACCAGCGCCTCGAACTGCGGCACGAGCCCGTCGTCGGCCGCCATGTCCCAGGCCTTGTAGTACCGCATGACCCGCTCCGGGGAGCACTCGGCCAGCTCGGCGAAGGCCTTCGCCGACACCTTCCCGGACTCACCGGCCGGCTGCCCGCCGGGCCGCACGCTCCGGGCCACCTTCAGCGCGAACGCCCAGCCGCCGGTCCGGGCGTAGACCCCGAACTCCCGGGCGTCCCGCACGACCACGTCGGGCACGTCCTGGACGACGAAGTCGGTCACCTCGGGGGTTTCCGTGGCGGCGGTTTCGGACGGGGCGATCGCGGTGGTCACCGAGAGGTCTCCTGACGGTCGGGAATGGTCGGGGGTGGTTCGTGCGAGGGGGAACTGCGCCCGCAAGCCTATACGTACGCGATGGCCAGGTTTAGGCCGAATTCGTCATTGCCAGAGGTCCACGCCACCGACAGTTGTCCACAGGGCTGGTCCGGCCGCCGGTCGGCGCGTACGGTTTCCAGGCATGAAGATCCTGATCAGCGCCGACATGGAAGGCGCCACCGGCGTGACCTGGCCCGCGGACGTGCTGCCCGGGACGCCGCAGTGGGAGCGGTGCCGGCACATGTTCACCTCCGACGTGAACGCGGCGGTGCTCGGCTTCTTCGACGGCGGCGCCGACGAGGTGCTGATCAACGAAGCGCACTGGAGCATGCGCAACCTGCTGCTCGAACAGCTCGACGAACGGGCCGAGATGCTCACCGGTAAGCACAAGTCCCTCTCCATGGTGGAGGGCGTGCAGCACGGAGACGTCGACGGCATCGCCTTCGTCGGGTACCACACCGGGGCAGGGACGGAGGGCGTCCTCGCCCACACGTACCTCGCCAACTCCATCACGGGCGTCTGGCTCAACGGCGTGCCGGCGAGCGAGGGCATGCTCAACGCGCACGTGGTCGCGGAGTACGGCGTGCCGGTCGTCCTCGTCACGGGCGACGACCTGACCTGCGAGGACGCCCTCGGATACGCCCCCGAGGCGCACAAGGTCGCCGTCAAGGACCACGTCTCGCGGTACGCGGCGGTGTGCCGCACCCCGAAGCGCACGGCGAGCGACATCCGGGCCGCCGCGAAGGCCGCGGCCGCCCTCGCCGTGCGGTACGAGCCGGCGCCCGGCGGTCCGTACACGGTGGAGCTGGAGTTCGACGCCGAGCATCTGGCGGCCGCCGCCACCGTCGTTCCGGGGGTGGCACGGAGCGGCGAGCGACGGGTCGCGTACACCAGCGAGACGATGTACGAGGGGATTCGTACGTTCAAGGCGGTCACCACGATCGTCTCCGCAGCGGTGGAGGAGCAGTATGGCTGAGCCTGGCCAGGGCCCTGACGCGACGGCGCTCGACGAGGTGGTGACCTTCACCTCCGAGCTGATCCGGGTCGACACGACCAACCGGGGCGGCGGCGACTGCCGCGAGCGGCCGGCCGCCGAGTACGTCGCCGAGCGCATCGCCGCCGCCGGCCTGGAGCCGACCCTCCTCGAGCGGACCCCGGGGCGGACGAACGTGGTGGCGCGGATCGAGGGCACCGACCCGTCCGCCGACGCCCTCCTCGTCCACGGCCATCTGGACGTCGTCCCGGCCGAGCCCGCCGACTGGACCGTCCACCCTTTCTCGGGTGAGGTCCTCGACGGCGTGGTGTGGGGACGCGGCGCCGTCGACATGAAGAACATGGACGCGATGGTCCTCGCCGTCGTCCGCTCCTGGGCGCGCCAGGGAATCCGGCCGCGCCGGGACATCGTCCTCGCCTACACCGCCGACGAGGAGGACAGCGCCGACGACGGCTCGGGCTTCCTCGCCGACCGGCACCCCGGACTCTTCGACGGCTGCACCGAGGGCATCAGCGAGTCCGGCGCGTTCAGCTTCCATCCGACCCCCGGCATGACGATCTACCCGATCGCCGCCGGTGAGCGCGGCACCGCGTGGATCAAGCTCACCGCGTACGGCCGCGCGGGCCACGGCTCCAAGGTCAACACCGCCAACGCGGTGACGCGTCTCGCCGAGGCCGTCGCCCGCATCGGCGCCCACACCTGGCCGGTCCGCCTCACCCCGACCGTGCGCGCCTCGCTCACCGGACTCGCCTCCCTGTACGGCATCGAGACCGATGTGACCGCCGAGGGGTTCGACGTCGACGTGCTCCTCGACAAGCTCGGACCGGCCGCCGCCCTCGTCGAACCGACCGTGCGCAACAGCGCCAACCCGACGATGCTGAAGGCCGGTTACAAGGTCAACGTCATCCCCGGGAAGGCCGTCGCGTATGTCGACGGCCGGATGCTGCCCGGCGGCGAGGAGGAGTTCGCCGAGACGATGGACCGGCTCACCGGGCCCGACGTGGCATGGGAGTTCCACCACCGGGAGGTCCCGCTGGAGGCCCCGGTCGACTCGCCCACTTTCGCCCGACTGCGGGCCGCCGTCGAGCACTTCGACCCGGCCGGGCACGTCGTCCCGTTCGCGATGTCCGGCGGCACGGACGCCAAGCAGTTCTCCCGGCTCGGCATCACGGGCTACGGTTTCTCCCCGTTGAGACTGCCCCCGGAGCTGAACTATGGTGCGCTGTTCCACGGCGTCGACGAGCGTGTGCCGGTCGACGGCCTGCACTTCGGGGTCCGGGTCCTCGACCACTACATGAAGTCCGCGTAAGTCTCGTTCGGTTCGTGCAAGTCCCCGTAAAGGAAGTCGCGATGGTCCCCACGGGCGCCTACGGCACCTGGCCTTCCCCCATCGACGCCGCGCTGGCCGCCCGTCACGACGGGCGCCCCGAGTACGTCGGCGTCGTGGGCGACGAGGTGTGGTGGACCGCGCCCCGTCCCACCGAGGGCGGCCGGCGCGCGCTCGTGCGCCGACGGGCCGACGGCACGGAGGAGTCGGTGCTCCCGGCGCCCTGGAACGTCCGCAGCCGGGTGATCGAGTACGGCGGACAGCCCTGGGCGGGCGTGGCGCGCGCGGACGACGGCCCGCTCGTCGTCTTCAGCGACTTCGCGGACCAGCGGCTGTACGCGTTCGAGCCGGACAGCAGCGCGGGCGGTGCGCCCCGCCCGCTCACCCCCCTCTCCGCCGTCGGCGGCGGACTGCGCTGGGTCGACCCCGTGATACGCCCCGAGCACGGCGAAGTCTGGTGCGTCCTGGAGGAGTTCACCGGCCCCGGACCCACCGACGTGCGCCGCGTCCTGGCCGCCGTGCCACTCGACGGGTCGGCCGCCGACGACCGGGGCGCGATCCGTGAACTCTCCGACGGACGCCACCGGTTCGTCACCGGACCCCGGCTCTCCTCGGACGGCCGGCAGGTGGCCTGGATCGGCTGGGACCACCCCCGGATGCCCTGGGACGGCACCGAGGTACTCCTCGCGAACGTCACCCCCGAGGGCACGTTCGGCCCGGCGCGGACCGTCGCGGGTGGCCCCGAGGAGTCGATTCCGCAGGTCGGCTGGTCCGCCGGCGGACAGCTTCTGTACGTCAGCGACCGCAGCGGCTGGTGGAACCTCTACCGGGCGGACGGGGACGCGGAGGCGGACGTGGAGGCGGACGGGGTTGGCGGCGAGCCGGTCGCGCTCTGTCCCCGCCCGGAGGAGTTCGGCGGCCCGCTGTGGGCGATCGGCCGCACCTGGTTCCAGCCCCTGGCCAGCGGTCTCGTCGCCGTCATCCACGGCAAGGGCGCCACCGCGCTCGGCATACTCGACCCCGAGAGCGGTGAACTCGTCGACGCCGCCGGGCCCTGGACCGAGTGGTCCGCCGGGCTCGCCGCGCACGGCAGCCGGGTCGTCGGCGTCGCCGCCAGCCCGCGCAGCGCCTACGAGGTCGTGGAGCTGGACACCTGCACGGGCCGGGCCCGGGTCATCGGCTCCGCGCACCAGGACCCGGTCGACCCCTCGTACTACCCCGAGCCCCAGATCCGTACCTTCACCGGCCCCGACAACCGCGAGATCCACGCCCACGTCTACCCGCCGCACAGCCCCGACCGGATCCCGCCCGGCCAGGAACTGCCGCCCTACGTGGTGTGGGCACACGGCGGCCCGACCGGGCACGCCGCGCTCGTCCTGGACCTGGAGATCGCCTACTTCACCTCGCGGGGCATCGGCGTCGCCGAGGTCAACTACGGCGGCTCCACCGGCTACGGCCGGGAGTACCGCGAGCGGCTGCGCGAGCAGTGGGGCGTGGTCGACGTGGAGGACTGCGCCGCCGTCGCCGAGGCGCTCGCCGCCGAGGGCACCGCCGACCCGGCCCGGCTCGCCGTCAGGGGCGGCAGTGCGGGCGGCTGGACCGCCGCCGCCTCCCTCGTCGCCTCCGACGTCTACGCCTGCGGCACGATCATCTACCCCGTCCTCGACCTCCTCGGCTGGGCCACCGACGAGACCCACGACTTCGAGTCGCGGTACCTGGACTCGCTCATCGGCCCCCTCGACACCGTTCCGACCCGCTACCAGGAACGCTCGCCGCTCGATCATGTCGAACGGATCTCCGCGCCCTTCCTGCTGCTCCAAGGTCTCGACGACGTGATCTGCCCGCCCGCGCAGGCCGAACGGTTCCTCGCGCGGACGGCGGGGCGGGAGATCCCGCACGCGTACATCGCCTTCGAGGGCGAGGGACACGGCTTCCGGCGGGCCGAGACGATGATGCGCGCGCTGGAGGCCGAACTCTCCCTGTACGCACAGACCTTCGGCATCGTTCGCCCCGACGTCCCGCTCCTGGAGCTGAAGAAGTGACCGTGCCTGCGCTGTCGCCGCTCACCCGCCCCGCGCGCCTCCGCCCCGGCGCCCGCGTCGCCGTCGTCGCACCCAGCGGGCCCATCCCGGAGGACCGGCTCGCGGCGGGTCTCGACATCCTGCGCGGCTGGGACCTGGACCCGGTGGTCGCGCCCCATGTGCTCGACGTCCACGGGGAGTTGGGCTATCTCGCGGGCTCCGACGCGGACCGCGCCCGGGACCTCCAGGAGGCGTGGTGCGATCCCGCCGTCTCCGCGGTGATCTGCGCCCGGGGTGGCTACGGGGCCCAGCGGATGGTGGACCTGATCGACTGGGCGGCGATACGGGCCGCGGGCCCCAAGGTGTTCGTCGGGTACAGCGACGTCACCGCCCTGCACGAGGCCTTCGCCGTCCGTACGGGGCTCGCGACGCTCCACGGGCCGATGGTCGCGGCGGCCACGTTCCTCAAGGACCCGCGCACCCAGGAGTCCCTGCGCGCCACGCTCCTCGCGCCCGAGTCGGCCCGCACCCTCGGTCTCGGCACCGCCCGCCCGCTGGCCCCCGGCCGGGCCCACGGGGTCACCCTCGGCGGCTGCGTGAGCCTGCTCGCCGCCGAGCTCGGTACCCCGCACGCCCGCCCCTCGGCCCGGGGCGGCCTGCTGCTCCTGGAGGACGTGGGGGAGGAGGGGTACCGGCTCGACCGCATCCTCACCCAACTCCTGCGCTCCGGTTGGCTCGACGGCGTCTCCGGCATCGGCCTCGGCTCCTGGGCGGAGTGCGGCCCCTACGGGGAGGTCCGCGCGGTCCTCGCCGACCGGCTCGGCGGCCTCGGCGTCCCGGTGGTGGAGGAGCTGGGCTTCGGCCACGGCGAGACGGCGCTCACCTTCCCGCTCGGCGTACCGGGGGTCCTGGACGCGGAGTCGGCGACGCTCACCCTGGACGTACCGGCGCTGGTCTGAGGCGGACCTGCGCCGCACCGATGCGCGCACCGGTGCTCGCCCGGTCGCCCTCTCACCTTCACTGAATCTCTGTCAACAACCGCTGTCACGCGCGTTGACGCACGTATGACACGTGTCACACCATGGGCCCGGCTCGGTACTTACCAGTCGGTAATCCTCAGCGTGGAGGTCCCCGTGTCAGTGTCCGTGTCCCGCGTGCTGCCGCTCTCCCGGAAGCTCCTCGCCCTGGCCGCGAGTACGGCCCTCGCCGCGCCCCTCGCGCTGGCCGGACCGGCCGGCGGCGCCGAACCCGGTCCGTACACCGTCACCCCGCTGACGTTCACCGTCCAGGCGGGCGGGCGCAGTTGTGTGGTCGACGCCGATCTCTACCGGCCGGCCGGGGTGGACGCGGCGCACCCGGCGCCCGCCGTGCTCGCCACCAACGGATTCGGCGGCAGCAAGGCGGACGGTTCCACGGACGCCATCGGGAAGGCCTTCGCCGAGCGGGGCTACGTCGGACTCGTCTACTCCGGGCTCGGCTTCGGCAAGTCCGGCTGCCTCATCTCCCTCGACGACCCCCGCATCGACGGCCAGGCCGCCGCCCGGCTCCTCGACTTCCTCGGCGGCACCCGCGCCGCCGACGACGGCACCCGCGCCGACTTCGTCACCCGGGACGGCGCCGGCGACCCGCGCGTCGGCATGATCGGCGGCTCCTACGGCGGCGCGATCCAGCTCGCCACCGCCTCCGTCGATCCCCGGCTGGACGCGCTCGTCCCGCTCATCACCTGGAACGACCTCGCCTACTCCCTCGCCCCCAACGCCGCCGACCGCGCCACCCCCGGCGTCTTCAAATGGCAGTGGGCCAACGGCTTCTACCTGATGGGGGAGGGGCAGCCGCTGCTCGTCCCCTCCCTCGACCCGTCCCGGATCAACAGCCTCCGCTGTCTGCACTTCGTCACCGACGCCTGCGACACCCTCCGGCTGCTCAACTCCGGCCGCTACCCGGCCGCCGAGACGAAGAAGATGCTCGACTTCGCGCGGAGCGTCTCCCCGGTCTCGTACCTCGACAAGGTCAAGGCGCCCACCCTGATCGTCCAGGGCCAGTCCGACAGCCTCTTCAACCTCAACGAGGCCCAGGACAGCTACGAACGGCTCCAGGCGCGGGGCGTGGAGACCAAGATGATCTGGCAGTCCTGGGGTCACAGCGGGGGACGGGCCCCCGGTGAACTCGACCTCGGCCAGGGCAATCTGGAGACGAGCTACGTCGGGCAGCGCGTCCTCGCCTGGTTCGACCGGTACCTGCGGCGCGACCGGTCCGCCGAAACCGGCGCCGAGTTCGCCTACTACCGCTCCTGGCAGAGCGGTTACGGCACCGCGCCCCGCGTCCCCGCTCTCAGCCAGACCCTCTACCTCTCCGGGGACGGCAAGCTCGTCGACAACCGCGCCAAGGTCGCCCGCGGCTCCCGCACGTACAGCAACTGGCTGGTCCCCACGAGCCACTCCGAGTCCTCGCTCGCCGGCACGATCGGCCTGCCCGACCCGCAGCCGTACGACATCGAGGGCACCTACCTCGGCTGGACCAGCGCCCCGCTCACCGCCCCCGTCGACCTCGTCGGCGCCCCGAAGGCCACCCTCCAGGTCGTCTCCCCGAAGACCGAGCGGGTCCAGAACTCGGGCGACGCCGCCGACAAGCTGGTGCTCTTCGCCAAGGTCTACGACATCGCCCCGGACGGAAAGAAGACCCTGGTCAACCGGCTCGTGGCGCCGGTACGGGTGCCGGACGTGACCCGGCCCTTCACGGTGGAGCTGCCGGGCATCGCGCACCGGTACGAGACGGGCCACCGGCTGGAGTTCGTGATCGCGGCGAGCGACACGGCGTACGTGGGGAACCGGGGCGTGAAGCCGGTGATCGTCACCGCCGCGCCCGAGCAGGCGGGGACCCTGGAGCTGCCGGTTGTCAAGGGCCGGCTGGGGTAGCGGCCGGAAGGGTGGATTCACGCGACCTTCGGTCGTTCTTTACCTGTTCTTTTCCCGCTCTGCGGGCAGCGGGACGGAGACTGTGCCTCCGCCTTCGTGCCGTGACGTCGGTGCGGGGCGCAGCTCCCTCCTCGTAGAAGGACCGAAGGCCCCGTGCCACTTCCCGTTGTGCTGTCCGGCCGCACCGTACGGCTGGAACCCCTCGCACCACAGCACGCCGCCGCGATCGCCGCGGCCGGCACCGAGGACCGTACGACGTACGCGTTCACGCCCGTCCCCCACAGTCCGGACGCGGCAGAGATCTATATCGAACGTGCCCTGGCCGAACAGGCCGTGGGCCGGGCGTTGCCCTTCGCCGTCGTCAGTACCGCCGACGGGCGGATCGTGGGCTCGACGCGGTTCCTGGAGCTGGACTACTGGCAGGGGCCCATGGTCTGGCCCTCGGTGCCCGGCGTCCCGCACGGCGATCCGCTCACCTCGGTGCCCGACGCGGCCGAGATCGGCAACACCTGGCTCTCGCCCCGGGCCCAGGGCACCGGCGTCAACACCGAGGCCAAGCTGCTGATGCTCCGGCACGCCTTCGAAGTGTGGGGCGTACGGCGGATCTCGATGCGCGCCGACGCCAGGAACCTGCGCTCCCGGGCCGCGATCGAACGCCTCGGCGCCACCTGCGAGGGCGTGCGCCGGGCCCACTCACGTGGCCTGGACGGCGCTGTGCGGAGCACGGCCTTCTACTCGGTCCTGGACGAGGAGTGGCCGGCGGTACGGGCCCACATCGAGGGACGCCTCGACCGGGTGGCCCGCCTCGACCATCCCGCCCGTCTCGACCACCCCGCCCGTCTCGACCATCCCGCCCGGTTCGACACGGTGCCCGGCCTGGGCACGGTGCCCGGCCTGGCTACGGTGCCTGGCCTAGGCGCGGTGTCCGGCATGGCCGCCGTGTCCGGGCTCGACACCGTGCCCGGCCTCGACGCGGCGCCCCGAGGGCCCCTGGTCCCGGCCTAGCCTGCCCGGTCGCCGCCCCCAGCCGCGGCGCGACAGCGCGAAGAGCCCCCGTCCAGCAGGACGGGGGCTCTTCGCGTGGTCACCGGCGCTGTCAGCGCGCCGCGAGCGCCGCGTAGCCCGGGCGGACGACCTCGGCGATCAGCCGCTGCCGCTCCGGGAGCGGGAGGAAGGCCGCGTCGAGGGCGGCGATCGTGAACTCCTCGAAGACCTCCGGGCCGTAGCCGAAGGCGTCCGCCATGTGCTGGAACTCCTCGCTCATGGTCGTGCCGGAGACCAGCCGGTTGTCCGTGTTGAGCGTGATGCGGAAGCCGAGGCGGCGCAGCTCGTCGATCGGGTGCGAGGCGTAGTCCTTGGCCGCGCCCGTCTGGAGGTTGGAGGTCGGGCAGACCTCCAGGGCGATCCGGTTGTCGCGGACGTACGCGGCGAGGTGACCGAGCGTGCCGTCCTCGGCGATGTCGTCCGTGATCCGCACGCCGTGGCCGATCCGCTCGGTGCCGCAGACCTGCACGGCCTCCTGGATCGACTCCGCGCCGACGGCCTCGCCCGCGTGGATCGTGAAGTGGCAGTTGTGCCGCTTCAGGTGCTGGAAGGCGGGCAGGTGGCGGGTCGGCGGGTTGCCGATCTCGCCGCCGGCGATGTCGAAACCGGCCACGCCCTGGTCCCGGTGCGCGACCGTGAGCTGGGCGATCTCCAGCGAACGGTCGGTGTGCCGCATACCGGTGAGGAGGGCGCGGACGGTGATCCGGCCCCCGGCGCGGCGCTCGCCCTCGCGGAAGCCGTCGTTGACCGCCTCGACGACCTCGTCCAGGGTCAGCCCGGCCGCCAGGTGCTGCTCGGGGGCGTAGCGGATCTCGGCGTAGACGACCCCGTCGCCCGCCAGGTCCTCGGCGCACTCGGCCGCGATCCGGTGCAGCGCCTCGCGGGTCTGCATCACCGCGCAGGTGTGGGCGAAGGTCTCCAGGTACCGCTCCAGCGAACCGGAGTCGGCGGCGTCCCGGAACCAGACGGCGAGCGCGGCCGGGTCCTCGGTCGGCAGCGCGGTGTAGCCGCACTCCCGGGCCAGCTCGACGATCGTGGCGGGGCGCAGACCGCCGTCCAGGTGGTCGTGGAGAACGGCCTTCGGCGCGCGGCGGATCCACTCGGCGACGGGCGTCGAGACCGGGGAGCTGAGCGGGGCGGCAGGGTTGTCAGACAAGTGCATGGCGCGGAAGTGTACGCCACGCCGGGGCCGGGACGCTGTGACGGCGGTCGCCACGCGCCCCGGACCCTCAGTTCGACTGAAGGACCGGCAGGGCCGGCGCGCCGGTGGGGAGCATGTGCTTGGCGGCCAGGACCGGGGTGTCCCCGACCCGTACCACCTGGGTGACAAGGACCGCAGGGGTGTCGGCGGGCCGGCCGAGCTGCTCGCCGCGCCGCTGCCCGAGCAGGGTCGCGGTCACGCTGCTGTGCGCCCCCAGCGGCACACCGCGCGAGGCCCCGGCGAGCACCGCCAGCATCGAGGTCCGCTCCGCCGCCGGCTCGGTCCGCAGCGCCTCGGCGAAGGCCGGATGCGCCCGCTCCAGTACGTCGTCGGCCGCCGCCCACTCCTGGCTGAGCGCCGCCGCCGCACCCTCCCCGGCCAGCAGCGACTCCCAGAACCGCAGCTCCGCCCGGGCGGGTGCGAGGAGGTGCTGGGTGGTGAAGTCGGTCGGCTCCTCGACCGCCCGGAGCAGCGCCCGTACGCGCAGCGGCGCCCCCGCGCCGATCAGCTCCTCCAGCGGCTGGATGTGCTCGAAGCCCCGGCGCGGCGGGTGGTCGTTGACGGTCCGGCCGACCCCGCGCCGTACCGAGAGCAGGCCGTCCTCCTGGAGCAGCAGCAGGGCCTCGCGCAGGGCGGGCCTGCTGACGCCCAGCTCCCCGGCGAGCTTCGGCTCGGAGGGGAGGGTCGAGCCCGGGGGATAGGTGCCGTCGTGGATGGCGTCCGCGATCCGCTCGTAGAGCACCACGACCGGTCGCCGCTGCTGTCCGCCGACTGCCACTGCCCCTCCTCCGCCTGCTTGTCGGCAAGTGAACGGTATTCCGAATCACAGGTCAAAGGGTCTTGACGTGTGACGCGCGTAGAACTCACTCTGTCTGGGCGTTGCTTGTCAGACAAGTTCCGTCCATCGATATGACATCCACGGCAAAGGGGCCCACATGTCAGCCACATCCGACCTCAAGGGCCGTGGGCCCATGCTGATGGCGATGGTGCTCGCCGTCCTCGGGTACCAGATCAACGCCACGATGCTGAGCCCCGCTCTGCCGGATGTCATCGAGCGCCTCGGCACCACCACGGCCGCCGCCGGTCTCTCCCAGACCCTCTTCTTCCTGATGGCGGCGATCGGCCAGGTCACCCTCGCGCGCCTCAGCGACCAGCGCGGCCGCAAGCCGATGATGATCGTCTGCGCCTTCGTCCTGATCGCCGGCAACCTGCTCTGCGTCTTCGCGCCGAACATCGAGATATTCATCGCGGGCCGCATCCTCCAGGGCATCTCGGCGGCGATGTTCACCCTCGCCTTCCTCACCCTGAACCAGCTCCTCACCCCGGCCGGCTTCGGCAAGGCCGCGGGCATCATCACCGCCGTCAACGGCGGCCTCGCCGGAATCGACGCCATCGCGGGCGGCCAGATCGCCGACACCATCGGCTTCCGCGGCATCTTCGTCTGCTCCACCCTGATCGCCGTCGCGGGCCTGCTCGGCGTGCGGAAGTACGTCCCCGACGTCCCGCCCACCGCGACCGACGGCCGCTTCGACTCCCGGGGCATCGCCGCCCTCGCGCTCGGCCTCACCGGCATCCTCGTCGGCCTCGCCCAGGGCGCGGCCTGGGGCTGGACCTCCGTCCTCACCCTCGGCTTCCTGCTCGGCGGCCTCGCCTCGCTGGTCTTCTTCGTCGTCTCGCAGAAGAGCGCGGCCAACCCGGTCATCGACATCGACGTGCTTGCCTCCCGCCGCGCCTGGCCGCTGCTGCTCACCACCGTCTGCACCCTGGGCGGCGCCTTCGGTGCCATCGCGCTGACCATCCCGCTCTTCTCGCAGGACGCCCGGGTCGGCCTCGGGCTCTCGGCCGTGACCGCCGCCGTCCTCTTCCTCACCCCGATCCAGCTGATCGGCGTCGTCTCCGCGCCGCTGACCGGGCGGCTCGGCCCGAGGATCGGCTGGCGGAGGATCGTGGTGACCGGCGCGATCGCCAACTTCGCGATCTTCCTCCTCGCCACGTTCTTCCTGCACGACGAGTGGATCCTGGTCGCCTCGCTGGCGGCGCTCGGTGTCACGTACGGCGGCTTCATGCTCACCGGCCTCAACGGCCTCGCCGTCACCACCGCCCCCAAGGACAAGCCCGGTTCGCTCTCCGGACTCAACGGCGCCTGCTTCGGCATCGGAGCCTCCCTCGGCATCGCCCTGGCCTCCGCGATGATCACGGCGGGCAGCGACGCGGGCGGGCCGACCGAGGCGGGGTACCAGCACGCGATGTACGCGGCGCTCGCGCTGCTCGGCATCGGCGTCGTGACCGCCCTGCTCATCCAGCGCCCCGACCCGGCCGAGGCGGACGCCGACGAGCCGCAGCTGGTGCTCGCCCACCACTGAGCCGGTGGTCGCCGGGCCCGGACCGGCATCCGACCGGGTACGGCGGGTGAGGCCGCACCCTCACCCGTACGGCCCTTCCCACCGCCCCCGTGCGGACCGGATCCCTCCATCCTGGTCCCACGGGGGCGGCCGCGTACGGCGGCCGCGTACGACGGAGGAGAGGTCCGGGCATGAGTCCCAAGGAGACAGCGAGCGGCGGCGAACCCCGCTCCACCGGACCTTCCACGCCCGTCTCCATGCCGCTCCATCTAACGCTCCTCGCCCCGGCCGTGCTCGGCGGCGCGTGCGGCTTCTCCGCGGCGAACCGGCGGCGCTCATGAAGCGGGCGGCGGTCCTGGGCGCGGGCGCCGTCGTCGCGCTCGCGGCGATGGCGGTCTCCTCGGCGGGGGAGGCGACCGCGGACGAGGACGGCGCGCCGCGGCCCGCCCGGCCCATGCCCGGCTTCCTCGACAAGGGGCTCTGGCGGGTCCTCACCACCCTCGCCCCGCGCACCCGCCTCGACGTCCACGACGTCGGCGGCCGTGACCGGCGGGTGCTCTGGCCGCCGAACTGGCGGGTGTGCACGCAGTACCCGGCCGAGGGAGCCGTGCTCGACGGCCGGACGACGGTGGTGGTCGGCGTGGTGAAGCGCGGCGAGACCTGCCCACCCCGGGTCCGCTCGGCCCGCCGCTGACCGCCGCGAGCACAGGGCGGTCACCGTGCCCGCCTCCGTGCCCGCGCCCGCCTCCGTGCCCGCGTCCGCGAAAGTCGGCGCTCAGCGCTTGTAGTTGATCTTCATCGTGTCCATGTCGGTCACGGTCGACTTCAGCTCACCGTGGGCGTGGCCCAGCTCCGCGAGCGCCGTGTCCACCCGGTCCTCGGCGATCGCCCCGGCCATCTCCTCGCCGTCCGCCGCGTCCGAGACCACGACCAGGCGGTACGAGAAGTGCTTCAGGGTCCTGTCGTAGGCGAGCGAGCCCTCCTCGGTGAAGCGCATCGCCGCCATCCCGTGCGCGTCGACCTCGGCGAGCAGCCGGGCCCGGCTCTCCTCCGACAGCCCCTCGAACGCGCCGCGCACGATCACTCGGTAGGTGTGCTGGGTGGTGCTCAATTCCCTGGTCCTCACGTCGTCCACCGAAAGCGTTGAAGATCCAGACTACGGCGGCGAGGATGAAGCGCATGCGGAATATCGTGGCCCTCGACGCCCCGTCCAACCTCGGCCTGCGCCCGCCGGCCCCCGGCACCGTGCCCGGCTGCCACAAGCTCGCCGGAGCCCTCCGCGAGAACCGGATCGTGGCCCGGCTCGGCGCGCTCGAGGGCGGAGTCGTCGTCCCGCCCCGCTACGACCGGGGTGACTGGCAGGAGGGCGACGGCGTCTTCAACGCGGCCGCCCTCGCGACGTACACCCGCACCCTCGCCGACCGGATCGAGCACCACGTACGGGCCGGGGACTTCCCGCTCGTCCTCGGCGGCGACTGCTCGATCCAGCTCGGCGCCTCGCTCGCCCTGCGCCGCATCGGCCGCTACGGACTCGCCGCCGTCGACGCCTCCCCGGACTTCCGCCACCCCGGGAACTCGGACGGGGTCGGCGCCGCGGGCGGCGAGGAACTGGCCCTCGCCACCGGCCGCGGTCAGCGGGACCTCAGCGACCTGGAGGGGCTCGGCCCCTACCTCCGCGAGGAGGACGTCCGGCTCTTCGGCATCCGCGACGCCTACCGGGACGATCCCGAGCTCGTCGAACTGCGCGCCCTGAAGGTCCCCGTCGTCACCGTCTCCGACCTCCGCGCCTGGGGACCGGCCGATCTCGCCGCCGCCACGGTCACCGCCTTCGGCACGCCGGCCCTGGACGGCTTCTGGGTGCACCTGGACGCCGACGTCCTCGACCCCTCCGTGATGCCGGCCGTCGACAGCCCCGACCCCGACGGCCTCCTCCCCGACGAACTCACGCCCCTGCTGCGGACCTTGGTCCGCTCCGAGCGCTGCGTCGGGCTCAACGTCACGATCTACGACCCCGATCTCGACCCGGACGGCACGGCCGGAGCGCTTCTCACCGACCTCGTCGTCGCCGCCCTTACCGAAGACTGACCGAAGCCTGACGGAGAGACCCCCTGGTCAGCCGTGCGCCCGCCGTGTTCGATGGGCGCCATGACGACCGTACGACGTGCCGTACTGACCCTGCCCGCGGCCCCGTTGGGCCCGGACAACCCGCTGCCGGCCCTGCGGATCCTCGACGGGACCCCGACGGTCGACCCACGTGCCACCGAGGACCTGCCGCGCGACATGGCCCGGCAGCTCGGCCACGCACCGCTGCGCACCGTGCTGCCCGTGCCGGTCCGCGACGGCTACGGACGCGAGCGCGTCGACACCGACCTCGACGCGCTCGTCGTCGAGAACGACCGGGTCCGGGCGACCGTGCTGCCCGGCCTCGGCGGCCGCGTCCACTCCCTGCACCACAAGCCCACCGGCCGCGAACTCGTCCACCGCAACCCGGTGTTCCAGCCCGCCGCCTTCGCGCTCAACGGCGCCTGGTTCGCCGGCGGCATCGAGTGGAACATCGGCGCCACCGGCCACACCACCCTCTCCTGCTCCCCATTGCACGCCGCGATCGTCCCCGCGCCCGGCGGCGGCGAGATGCTGCGGCTGTGGGAGTGGGAACGGCTGCGCGACCTGCCCTTCCAGGTCGACCTGTGGCTGCCCGAGGGCAGCGACTTCCTCCACGTCGGCGTACGGATCCGCAATCCGCACGAGCGGACCGTCCCCGTCTACTGGTGGTCCAACACCGCCGTCCCCGAGGACCGCCGGATCCTCGCCCCCGCCGACACGGCCTTTCACCACGACTACGAGCGGGGGCTGCGCCGCGTCCCCGTACCCGTCGCCGCGGACGGCACGGGGGCGGCCGAGGACCGTACGTACCCGCTGCGCAGCACCCTGCCCGCCGACTACTTCTACGACGTCCCGGCCGCGGGGCGCCGCTGGATCGCCGCCCTCGACGAGACCGGCGCGGGCCTCGTGCAGACCTCGACGGACCTGCTGCGCGGACGGAAGCTGTTCGTCTGGGGCACCGCGCGCGGCGGCCGGCGCTGGCAGGAGTGGCTCACCGCCCCCGGCGCCCCCGGCTACGCCGAGATCCAGGCGGGCCTCGCGCGGACCCAGCTGGAACACGTGGGCCTGGAGGGCGGGGCCGAGTTCAGCTGGCTGGAGACGTACGGACCGCTGGCCGGCGCGCCCGCGACCGTGCACGGCGAGGACTGGGCGGCGGCCCGCGCGGAGCTCGAAGGAGCGCTGGAGGCCGCTCTGCCGCGGGCCGACGTGGACGCCGCGTACGAGGCCTGGCGGGCGGGCCCGGCCGACGCCGAACCGGTCACCGTCCTCTCCACGGGTTCCGGCTGGGGCGCCCTCGAAGTCCTCGCCCAGGGCCACGAGCTGCCCGGCACCCCGTTCCCCGTGTCGGCCCTGGGGGAGGAGCAGAAGCCCTGGCTGGAGCTGTTCCGTACGGGCGTCCTGCCGCCGCTGCCGGACGGCACGGCACCCGGCCCGTCCCTGGTCGCGGGCCACTGGCGGGACATGCTGGAGACCGCGCCCGCCGAGCCCCTGACCGAGTACCACCTCGGCATCGCGCAGTGGCACGCGGGCGACCTGGCGCAGGCGGTACGGAGCTGGGAACGCGGCCTCCAGCAGGAGGGCGGCGTCCGCTGGCCCCTCCTCCACTGCCTGGCCGTCGCCGACCAGGAGGGCGGGCACCCGGCGCGGGCCGCCGAACGGTACGCCGAGGCCTTCGACGCCCTGGGTGCCGGCGCCGACCCCGTGGTGACCGCCGCGCTCGGCCGCGAGGCCGTCACCGCGCTGCTGGCGGCCGGGTGCGTCCCGCAGGCCCGCGCGCTCCTGGACCGGCTGCCCGACCCGGTGCGCGCCCGTGGCGCCTTCCGCTTCCTGGCGGCCCGGCTCCTCCTGGCCGAGGGGCGGACGGCCGAGGCGCGCGCCGTCTTCGATGAGGGGTTCGAGGTGGCGGACCTGCGCGAGGGTGCGGAGGTCATCGGCGAGGTCTGGTCGGCCCTGACGGACGAACCGCTGCCGGACGTCTACGAGTTCCGGATGCGGCCGTAGCCCAGGGGACCCTCCTCGTGTCAACCGTGGTTGACGCGAGGAGGGTGTCAATGTAGGTTGACACCATGACCGATGCAACCGATCTCGCCGCACGGGCGGGGGACCGTGATCCCCGGGTCGGCCTCCGGGCCGTCTCCGCCCTGCGGCGGCTACTCGAACAGTTGGAGGCCGTCCAGGTGCGCAGCGCCCGCGCCCAGGGCTGGTCGTGGCAGGAGATCGCGGCGGAGCTGGGCGTGAGCCGGCAGGCCGTGCACAAGAAGTACGGGAGGCATTGATGTTCGAGCGATTCACGCGCGGGGCCCGGGCGGTGGTGACCGGGGCGGTGGAGCAGGCCCGCCGCCACTGCGCCCCCGTGGTCACCGAGGAGCATCTGCTGCTCGCGCTGCTCGACGCGCGGGGCACCAAGGCGTCCTTCGTGCTGCGGGCCCTCGGCGCGGCGGACCGGCGGGCCTCGCTGGAGGCGGCGCTCGCCGACGCCCGCCGCCGGGGCGGCCTGTCGAAGGCCGACACCGAGGCGCTGGCGGGGCTGGGGATCGACGTGCCGGAGATCGTCGCCCGGGTCGAGGAGGTCCACGGGCCGGGTGCGCTCGCCGACGACCGTGAGGACCGTGCGGAGAACGACCGGCGCGCCGGGCGGCCGTCGTTCAGCCGCGAGGCCAAGAGCGTTCTGGAGCGTTCCCTGCGGATCTGTCTCGGCCGCCGGGAGAAGACGATCGGCGACGAACACCTGCTGCTCGCGCTGACCGCCCGCCCGGGTGTCGTGGCCGAGGTCCTGGCGGACCACGGCGTCACGTACGACGGGGTGGAACGGACCCTCGGCCAGGGCGTGCCCGCGCCCTGACCCTGATGGCCTGATGGCCTGATGGCCTGATGTCTCCGGATGGGGGTCAGGGCCGCCGGTCGACGTACTCGTACACCGAACCGTCCGGATGGACCGCGATCAGGTTGCGGCCGACCGGGGTGGGGACCGGACCGGCCAGGATCTTGGCGCCGGCCTCGGTCAGCGCGGTGAACGCCGCGTCCACATCCTGGACGGAGATGGTCGCGGCGACCTTGCGCAGGACCTCAAGCTCCGATTCCGGCCCACTCATGAGGAGGAAGCAGCCGACGGCCGCCACCGACACCCCGCCGCGCTCGAAACGCTGGGCCGGGGTGCCGGTGAGCCGCTCGTAGAACTCCACGGCGGGTTCGAGGTCGTCGACGCAGATTCGCAGAGTGGTCCCCAGAATCACCATACGGACAAGCCTAGTTGAGGCTCATCCGACGCGGCAGAGGATCTCGCCGTGCGGGACCATGAACCAGCCGTCCTCCTGCCGGCCCCACTCGCGCCACGCGCTCGCGATCTCGGCCAGGGTCGCCGCCGTCGCGTGGCCGCCGTCCACCACGAGCTGCGCGTAGACGGATTCCGTCGTCCGGTCCGCCCACAGGCCGCTCCACCAGGCCCGCTCGTCCGGCGTCGCGAAGCACCAGGTGCCGGCGGTCGTGGTGATGTCGGTGAACCCGGCCTGCCGCGCCCAGGAGAGCAGCCGCCGCCCCGCGTCCGGTTCGCCGCCGTTGGCGCGGGCTACCTGGTGGTACAGCTTCTGCCAGCGGTCCAGGGCGGGGGAGGCCGGGAACCAGGTGAAGGCGCCGTAGTCGCTGTCCCGGGCGGCGACCACCCCGCCGCGGCGGCAGACCCGCCGCATCTCGCTCAGGGCCCGCACCGGGTCGCCGACGTGCTGCAGCACCTGGTGGGCGTGGACGACATCGAAGGAGTCGTCGGGGAAGTCCAGGGCGTGGACATCGGCGACGGCGAACTCCACGTTCTCCAGCCCCCGTTCGGCCGCCACCGCCCGCGCCTTGGTCAGTACGTCCTCGGCGGCGTCGACCGCCGTCACGCGCCCCGGCGCGACCAGCCCGGCCAGGTCGGCGGTGATCGTGCCGGGACCGCAGCCCACGTCCAGGACGTCCAGGCCCGGCTTCAGCTCGGGGATCAGATAGGCCGCCGAGTTCGCCGCGGTACGCCAACTGTGCGAACGCAGCACCGACTCGTGGTGCCCATGGGTATAGACGGCGGTCTCTTGGGGCCTGGACTGTTCGGAAGCATGCGTCATGACGGGACTCCCTCGCTATGGGTGGTACGGCAACGGTACGCGCATCACCCGCATGGTGAGACGTGAATCTCGCAATGTGGACGACCGGTCAGCCGAACAGATGCCGCCGGTACCGGAGTTCGTCGAGCGCCCGGCCCGCCGTGGTGCCTGGGGCGACGGTGCCGTCCGCCGGCAGGCCGCCTCGTGGAAGCGCCCCCGGCCCCACCCCGAACCCAGGACCGCGTGCTCCTCGACGTCCGCCGATCCGGTCCCCGTCCCCGGGATGCGCCACCGCGATTTCGACGGCCGGATTCCGGCGGGCATACGGGCCCACGGCCTGGGTACCCGGGCGGTGTGGAGTCGGCGTGGACCGACGTGCGAGGGGCGTCGGGCGGCCCGTCGGCGCCGGCCTCGTACGGGCACGTGGAGGAAGGGCAGTCCCGATGCGGTACGAAACGATGTCCTCGCTCGCGCAGCAGCTCCGGGTCGACGCCGTGCGGGCAACGGACGCCGCCGGCTCCGGGCACCCCACCTCCGCCATGTCGGCGGCCGAGATCGGTGCGGTGCTCCTCGCGCGGCACCTCCGGTACGACTTCGACCGGCCCGACCACCCCGGCAACGACCGGCTCGTGCTCTCCAAGGGGCACGCCTCGCCCCTGCTGTACGCCATGTACCGGGCCGCCGGCGTCGTCGGCGACCGGGAGCTGCTGACCTTCCGCCGCGCGGGCAGCCTCCTCGAAGGCCACCCCACACCCCGGCTGCCCTGGGTCGACGTCGCCACCGGCTCGCTCGGCCAGGGGCTGCCCATCGGGGTCGGCATGGCGCTCGCCGGGAAGTTCCTCGACCGCGTCCCGTACCAGGTGTGGGTGCTCGGCGGGGACAGCGAGATGGCCGAGGGCTCCGTCTGGGAGGCCGTCGAGCACGCCGCGTACTGCCGCCTCGACAACCTCACCCTGATCGTCGACGTCAACCGGCTCGGCCAGCGCGGACCCACCCGCCACCAGCACGACCTCGGCGCCTACGCCGAGCGCCTGGAGGCCTTCGGCTGGCACACCGTACGGATCGACGGCCACGACGTCGAGGCCGTCGACCACGCCCTGCGCGAGGCCCGCGCGACCCTCCGCCGGCCCACGGCCGTCCTCGCCGCCACCCGCAAGGGCCGCGGCGTCGCCGCCGTCGAGAACCGCGAGGGCATGCACGGCAAACCCCTCAAGGACGCCGAGGCCGCCATCGCCGAGCTCGGCGGCTACAGCGACCTGCGGGTCCAGGTCACCGACCCGCCCGCCGCCCTCGTGCCCCGCCCGGACCGGAGCCGCGCGCCCGCGCTGCCCCGCTACGGCCGAGGGGAGAAGGTCGCCACCCGGGACGCGTACGGCGCCGCCCTCGCCGCCCTCGGCGAGACCCGCGCCGACATCGTCGCGCTCGACGGCGAGGTGAGCGACTCGACCCGCACCGAACACTTCGCGAAGGCGCACCCCGAGCGTTACTTCGAGTGCTGGATCGCGGAACAGCAGCTCGTCGGCGCCGCCGTCGGTCTCCAGACACGCGGCTACGTGCCGTACGCCTCGACCTTCGCCGCCTTCCTCACCCGCGCCTACGACTTCGTCCGGATGGCCGCCGTGAGCCGGGCCGGGATCAACCTGGTCGGCTCGCACGCCGGCGTCTCGATCGGCCAGGACGGGCCGAGCCAGATGGGCCTGGAGGACCTGGCCATGATGCGGGCCGTGCACGGCTCCACCGTCCTCTACCCGTGCGACGCCCACCAGACCGCGCGGCTCGTCGCCACCATGGCCGACCTGGACGGGGTCCGCTATCTGCGCACCACGCGCGGCCCCACACCGGTCCTGTACGGGCCCGAGGAGGAGTTCCCGGTCGGCGGGAGCAAGGTGCTCCGCGACCACGGCGAGGACGACCGGGCGACGATCGTCGCCGCCGGAGTGACCGTCCCCGAGGCCCTGCGGGCCGCCGACCGCCTGGAGAGCGAGGGCATGCCGGTCCGGGTGATCGACCTGTACTCGGTCAAGCCGGTCGACACCGCCACCCTCGACCGGGCCGCCGGGACGACCGGCTGCGTCCTGACCGTGGAGGACCACCGTCCCGAGGGCGGCCTCGGCGACGCCGTCGCCGACGCGTACGCCAACGGCCACGCCGGCGTGCCGCGCCTCGCCCGGCTCGCCGTCCGCTCCATGCCGACCTCCGCTACCCCCGAGGAACAGCTCCACGAGGCGGGCATCGACGCGGACGCGATCGTCTCGGCGGTCGAACTGATGCTGGAACGCGTCCTGGTCCGCTGAGCGGGTTCCCTCACCCGTACGGCCCTGGGCCGTCGAGGACCCGGCGGCGAGCGGTGTCGCCGAAGGCCCGCCCCCGAACCCCCGTACCGGCGGTGCGGCCCGCGCCCGCTGGAGCGGCGAAGGCCTCCCAACCTTCGTATAAAGGGCACGGAGGCGCCGTGCGGGGCGGCGGTGGAGTGCGGTGCGGTCGGAGGTGCGGAGGATGCGGCGTACGGCCCCGGAAGGGCGCGGCCCGGTGAGCTACGGACCACCCGCCCCGGAGCCCGGTCTGCCCGTGCTGCCGGGCCTCGCCGCGATACTCGCCGCCGCCGCGGGCCGCTCCGCCGCCGAACCGCCCGGCGGCGGGCCCGTGCTCCGCGAGGCCGCCGGCGGCTACTGGTGGCGGCGCGGCCTGCGCACCCACGCCGAGGACGTCGTCGCCGCGCCCGGCTCACGGTCCCTGCTGCTCGCCCTGATCGCCGCCCACGGCGGCGACGTCCTGCTGCCCCGGCCCTGCCCCGCCTGGTGGACCCCGCAGGCCCGGCTCCTCGGCCGCCCCGCGTACCACGTGCCCACCCCCGCCGAGTGCGGCGGCGTGCCCGACCCGTACGCCCTGCTCGAAACCGTCCGGCGGGTCCGCGCCGAGGGCGGTCACCCCCGGCTGCTTCTGCTCTCCGTCGCCGACGACGTCACCGCCACCGTCGCCCCGCCGGAACTGGTCCGCGAGGCGTGCGAGGCCGCCGTCGCCGAGGGCCTGCACATCATCAGCGACGAGACCTGGCGCGACACCCTGCACCGACGCGGCGACGACACCGTGCTGCTGAGCCCCGCCGAGATGTGCCCCGACGACGTCACCGTCCTGTACGACCTGGGCGCCGCCCTCACCCCGCCCGCCTGGCCCTGCGCCATCGCCCGCTTCCCGCCCGCGGCACCGGACCGCGCGGACCGCTACGCCGACCCGCGCGCCCGCACCCTCGACGTCCTCACCGCGCTCGGCGCCTTCGTCGCCGGGCCGGTCGCCCCGGCCGCCGCGCACGCCCTCGACGAACCGGAGGACGTCACCGTACGGGCCGCCCTCGCCGCCGCCCTCCACGCGCGCGTGGCCGCCGCCGCCCACCACGCCGTCCTCGCCGCCGGGGCGCTCGCCCGGCCGCCGCAGGCCGGCCGCCACCTCTACGCCGACCTCGGACCGCTGCGGGCCGGACTCGCCGCGCGGGGCGTCACCGACTCCATGGAGCTGGAGAACCACCTCGGCCGGCGGCTCGCCACGCCCGTCCCCGGTGGTCACCGCTTCGGCGACGAACTCGGGGCCCTGCGGGTGCGGTTCGACATGGGTGCCTTCCTGGGAACCACCGACGAGGAACGGATGGAATCGCTCACGGCCGCGGACCCGGTGGAATTGCCGCACGTGGCCCGTGCGTTGAGTGAGTTCGGAGCCGCCCTGGAGGAACTCCGGTGACCGCCGGGGCACTTCGCACCGTGGATCCGCCCGTACCCGTCCACCCGCTTCCGCCTTCGCTTTCGTATGCGAGTCCGTTGCGAGTCCGTATACGAGACCGTTCCGACGAACCGCGTAGAAACGGAGCCCGCAGATGACGGAACAGACGGCACGGCCGACGCAGGCCCCGCAGTCCGTACGCGACGGCAGGACCGCCCCCGCCCCGTCGCCCGTCCTCCAGCCCCTCGGCCGGACCAGGACCGACTGGCCCCGCTCGTTCGCCGACCGCCTCACCGCCCCGCTCCCCGGCGTCCGCGCCATGGCCCGGCTCGCCCGCGAGGGCGCCGTGCGCCCCGGCGCCGCGGGTCTGCGCGACATCCCGCTGCTGCCCTTCTCGCCCGGCCCGCTGCCCGAGGCGGGGCCCGACACCCTCGCCGTCACCTGGGCGGGGCACGCCAGCTGGATCCTCCGTATCGGCGGTCTCACCGTCCTCACCGACCCCGTCTGGTCCCGCCGGATCTTCGGCACCCCCGCCCGGATCACGCCCGTCGGGGTCCGCTGGGAAGACCTGCCGCCGGTGGACGCCGTCGTCATCAGCCACAACCACTTCGACCACCTCGACGCGCCCACCCTCAAGCGGCTGCCCAAGGACACCCCGGTCTTCGTCCCCGCCGGGCTCGCGCGCTGGTTCAGCCGCCGCCGGTTCAGCCGCGTCACCGAACTCGACTGGTGGGAGGCGGCCGAACTGGGCGGCGTGCGCTTCGCGTTCGTCCCCTCCCACCACTGGTCCAAGCGCACCCTCCTCGACACCTGCCGCTCGCTCTGGGGCGGCTGGGTCCTCAGCGACCGAGCCGGTCATAGCGTGTACTTCGCGGGCGACACCGGCTACGGCCACTGGTTCGCCGAGATCGGCGCCCGGTACCCCGGCATCGACCTGGCGCTGCTCCCGATCGGCGCCTACGACCCGCGCTGGTGGCTGAGCGATGTGCACACCGACCCGGAGGAGGCGGTCCGCGCCTTCCAGGACCTCGGCGCGCGCCGGATGGCGCCCATGCACTGGGCGACGTTCGTGCTCTCCTCCGAGCCGGTCCTCGAACCGCTCACCCGGGTCAGGGCCGCCTGGCAGCGGGCCGGGCTGCCCCGCGAGAACCTCTGGGACCTCCCGGTCGGCGCCTCACGCGTGCTCGCTCCCTGACCTGCTGCCCGCGCCCGGCTCGCCACGCCCGCTGCCCCGCACCCGCCGCCACAGCGCCGGAGCCCCGCTGATCAGCACGGTCAGGCCCGCCGCCGCCAGCACCCCCTGCCACGGCTCCGGGAAGAGCGAGCCGCCCAGGATCCCGATGAGCTGGTACGTCGCCGCCCAGGCCAGACACGCCGGTACGTCCCCGCGTACGAAGCGCCGCAGCGGCACCTTCGCGAGCAGACACGCCAGCATCACCGGGATCCGCCCCGCCGGCACCAGGCGCGACAGCACGAGCACCGACACCTGGTGCGTGGCGAGCTTCTCCTGCGCCCGCGCGAGCCGGTCGGGGGCGGCCCGGCCGCGCAGCACGGCCAGCCACCGCGAGCCGTTCCTCGACCGCACCCCGCGCTGCCCCAGCCAGTACAGCGCGATGTCCCCCAGGAGCGCGGCGAAGGCCGCCACCAGGAAGACGATGAGCAGGGGCAGGGGGGTCGACTGGTGGAAGGCGACCACCGCCGCCGAGCTGACGATCGCCCCGGTCGGCACCACCGGCACCAGGGAGCCCAGGGCCACCAGCAGGAAGAGCGAGGGGTAGCCGACGGCCTGCTGTGTCGACTCCGGCGGCAGATCGCCGGCCGCGCCCAGCAGACGATCGATCACCGGGCGACCTCGGGCCGCACCCGCGCGCCGTGACCGAGCAGATGCACCGCCACCTTCGGCGCGAGCCGCGCCGCCTGCCGGACGAACTCCTCGCCCGGCGCGTGGAACTCGTGCGGCCGCACCGCGTCCATCCCGATCGGCCAGTACGTGCCGTAGTGCACCGGGATCGCCGCGGCGGGCGAGAGCGCCACGAGCGCCTGCGCCGCCCGGCCCGCGTCCAGATGCCCGTGCCCCAGGTACGGCCCCCAGCCACCGACCGGGAGGAGCGCCACGTCCACCGGGCCGACCGCCTCCGCCATCCCGTCGAAGAGCCCGGTGTCCCCGGCGAAGTACGTCCGCGCCTCGCCCTCGACGACATACCCGAGCGCGGGGGAGCGGTGCGGCCCCACCGGCAGCCGCCGCCCGTCGTGCAGCGCCGGCACGGCCCGTACCGTCACGCCCTCCACCGTCACCGTGTCGCCCGGGCCGACCTCCGCAAGCCGCAGCCCCCGCCCGTCGAGCCTGCGCAGCCCCGGTACGGCTCCGGGCGCGCCGCGCGGCACGACCAGCAGGGTCCCGGGGGCGAGGCGGGCCAGCGAGGGCAGGTGGAGGTGGTCGGCGTGCAGATGGGAGACGAGTACCGCCTCGGCGCGCGCGGCCTCGGGCGGGGGCGGTGCCCCGCGCCGCCGCCGCAGATGCGCCAGCCGACGGGCGAACAGCGGATCGGTGAGGAACCGGACCCCGGAGTCCTCGACCGTGCAGGTGGCATGACCCCACCAGGTGACCTCCACCGGCCCGCCGCCCTTCCGCTCGGTCCTCCGCCCGGCCGCCACCCTTCACCAGGCTCGGCCGCCTGTCACGAGGGTAAATGTCCGAAGCGGGCGACGCGGCGCGTCTACGGTGGGAAGCGGGGGTAGCCATCCGTCAGCAAGGGGATGGGAGTCGCGGTGAGCACGATGGGGACGACCTGCAATTCGGCGCAGTGTCCGCGCTGCGGGGGCGTCCTGGCCGTCACGCAGGACGGCTGGAAAATCTGCCACACCTGTGGCTACTCCTCGCCGCCGTGAGCCCCGCGCGGGCCCGGTGGACGCGGCCTGCTCGGGTGCCCCGGTTCGGAGTAGGGTCGGCCCATGGACGACGTTCGGGTGGCGGCGATCGCCAGTCTCACCCCGCTCGAGGAACTCGACAGCGACCCCTTCCTGGTCGACACGCGCAGCCAGCACGCCATGTGCGCCCGCTGGGCCCTGGACAAGGGCTACGTCGTGACGAGACAGCTGCTCTTCTACGGGATCCGGCCCGACCACCAAGCGCTCTGGGCGGACGTGGACACCGGGCAGGTCGACCTCTTCGTCGCCCCCAACGAACGTGTCCTGGCCCGGGCGTTGACCGACGTGGCCGGCTTCCACGCGGAGTGCGAGCGGCGGGGCGTACGGCTGGAGACGGCGGGGCTCGACGAACCGTCCTACGACGCCGCCCGCAAGGCCGATGTGCACCGCAGGCTCTCCATGCCCACCGCCGGCTACGACGGTTGCTGACCGGGGGCGGGTGCTGACCCGCCCCGCCTCGCTTCGCGTGGGTGATGTGCCACGCTTGAGGCAGGTAACGGGTGAAAGGTGAACCAGGCGTGGGTGACGGGCGATGGCGTACCGCTGGGAGCGCCTTGGTGCGGGTGGTCGTGGTCTGGGCGGTGTCCACGCTGACCATGCTCGCGCTGGCCGGGCTGCTGCCGGACTTCCAACTCCAGTCCGCCGACGGCGACAGCATCACCCGTACCGCCGTGACGGCCGTGTGGGGCGCGGGCGCCTTCGGCCTTCTCACCGCGCTGGTCTGGCCCGTCGTCGTCCGCGCGCTGCTGCTCGTACCGGCCCTGGTCCTCGGCCTGTTGGTGTTCTTCCTGAACGGCTCGCTGCTGCTGATCGCGCTCTGGCTGGTGCCCGACGGGCGCGGCGCCGCCGATCCCGAGACCGCGGTCGTGGTCGCCGCCGTCATGTCGGCCGTCGCCTCGGCCACCTCCACCGCCCTCGCGGTACGCGACGACGACGCCTACCGCCGCCGCCTCTACCGGCTCGCCGACCGCAAGCGGGCCCGGGCCGTGACCGGGGGTCCCGAGCCCGCACCCGGCACGCTCTTCCTGCAACTCGACGGCGTCGGCCACCAGGTGCTCCGCGACGCGGTCGCCGACGGGCTGATGCCGACCGTCGCCGGCTGGCTCGACACCAGCCACCGGCTCACCCCCTGGCGCACCGACTGGTCCAGCCAGACCGGCGCCAGCCAGCTCGGCATCCTGCACGGTTCCAACGAGGACGTGCCCGCCTTCCGCTGGTACGAGAAGGACACCGGCCGGCTGATGGTCTCCAACCGGCCCGCGAGCGCCGTCGAGCTCCAGCGCCGCGCCATCGCCCGCACCGGCGACGGCGGGCTGCTCAGCGTCGACGGGGCCTCGCGGGGCAACCTGTTCAGCGGCGGCGCCGACCAGCTCGCGCTGGTCCTGTCGATGGCCGCCCGCCGGGGGCGGCGCAACCGCTCCCGCGCCGGGTACTTCGCGTACTTCTCCGACCCCGCCAACGCCGTCCGCACGGCGGGCTCGTTCGTCGCCGAGGCGGTCCGCGAGGTGGCCCAGTCGATCCGGGCCCGGCTGCGCAAGGAGACCCCGAGGGTCTCGCGCGGCGGCACCTACCCCTTCGTCCGGGCCTTCGCCACGGTCGTGGAGCGGGACGTGGTCGTGGCGGCGGTGATCGGCGACCTGCTGGCCGGGCGGACCGCCGTCTACGCCGACCTCGTCGCGTACGACGAGGTGGCGCACCACTCCGGACCGCACGGCCACGACACCGACCGGGTCCTCGCCCGGCTCGACCGGTCGATCGCGCTGATCGCCAAGGTCGCCGAGCACGCGCCCCGCCCGTACCGGATCGTGCTCCTCTCCGACCACGGCCAGAGCCCCGGCGAGACCTTCGAGGGCGCCTACGGGCTGACCCTGCGGGATCTCGTACGGGCCGGCTGCGGGCTGCCCGTACCGCGCCGGGTCCGGCGTACCCGCAGCGGCTCGGAGGCCCGGGACGCGGCCCGCGACGCCCTGCGCAGCGCGCTGCACCGACCGGTGGACGAGGACGGCGAGCAGGTGGGCGATCACGTGCGCGACACGTCCGACCCCATCGTGCTGGCCTCCGGGAACCTGGGGCTCATCTCCTTCCCCGGGGTGCCGCACCGGATGACCCGCGAGGAGATCGACCGCCGCCATCCCGCGCTCCTGCGGACCCTCGCCAACCACCCGGGCATCGGGTTCCTGCTGGTGGCGAGCGCCGAGCACGGTTCGGTCGTGCTGGCGCGGGACGGGGCCGAGGTGCCCGTCGCCGAGCTCGCCGACGACGGTCCGCTCGCCGTCTTCGGCCGGGGCGCGGCGGACACGGTCCGGCGCACGGACGGCTTCCGGCACGTCGCGGACATCATGGTCAACTCGATGTACGACCCGGCGAGCGGCACCGTGCACGCCTTCGAGGAGCAGATCGGCTCGCACGGCGGCCTCGGCGGCGAGCAGGCGCATCCGTTCCTGCTGTCGCCCGTGGCGTTCTCGGAGCCGGTCCCGGCGGGGACCGATCTGGCGGGCGCGGAACAGCTCCACCAGGTGCTGCGCCGCTGGTTGTGGGAGTGCGCGGGCCCGCAGGTGCCGCTGGAGATATCCCCGTCCACGAGCGATGCGGAAGTTTTTCTTCCGGTTGATGGCCCGGTCGTACCGGAGAAAAACGGCTGATTTGGTGGGGCGTCTCAGCTCCCGGACCATGTTCGGGTTTGCACGACGAGAGGCGCACCACCCCCCCCATGGGCACGGCCATACCCGCACAGCCCGCACCCGCGGAAGAGACCAGGCACGCCCGGCGATTCGGACTCCCGGTCGCGACCGCCCTGGTCATGGGCAACATCATCGGCGGCGGGATCTTCCTGCTGCCCGCCTCCGTCGCCCCCTTCGGCACGATCAGCCTGGTCGCCTTCGGCATCCTGACCCTCGGCGCGATCGCCCTCGCCCTCGTCTTCGGCCGGCTCGCCCACCGCCACCCGCAGACCGGCGGCCCGTACGTCTACGCCCGCGCCGCCTTCGGCGACTTCGCCGGATTCCTGGCTGCCTGCCCCTAGCGTCGCAACCGTCATGCACGTACCCCTATACGGGGCCCCCGCGTTTCCTGGGGGCTGTGCGACTCAGCGTCAACACTGACGCAACGACGTCGCCAGAGAGACAGCGCGAGACCAGCACAGCGGCACGCACTGCGATTGGGGGAGTAGAGGCAGGGTGGGCAACGGACCTGGACGTCAGTGCTGTCAAGGTTCGCCCGGCTGACCGTCCGGATCTGGGCAACTGGATGCTCAACCGGACAGACGACTTCGACGGAATCATCTGGGCGCGCCTTGACAGGGCCGTCCGCTCCATGGCGGACATGGCTGATCTGGGACGCTGGGCAAAGCAACGCAGGAAGCGGCCCCCGTTGCACCCGTGGAAGCGCCGTACGCGCCCGCTCTCGTGACCTACGGAGACGCGGCCGATGCGCTGGGCGTCGCCCCGGAAACGGTCCGCGGGTGGGCGAACGACGGCAAGGTGAAGAAGTACGACGGACCGACCCCGCACACGCGGCGGGTCGACCTGAAAGAGTGCAAGGCAGTGCAGGCCCGCCGTCAGCTCGTCGGAGCGTGAGCAGAGCCCTCGTCGGTCATCCGGCGGGGGCTCTTCTTGTTTCTACGGGCCCTTGACCCGAAGACTCAGCCGCGCGATCGTCGTAGAACATTGCGCAATCCGCGTGACGACGGAGGACATCATGGCCCTACGCTCATTCGGTAAGGACCCCAACACCAACGGCGACCACTGCCCCACGGTGTGGCTCGACGAGGAGAAGGGGGAGTTCGTGTTCCAGGGGTGGAAGGCGGACGAGGCACTCCAGGCACAATGTCTGGCAACGGGGTCGATCCCCGAGACGGAGGCAGTCGTCCGGCTGCCCGCCCGTATGGTTCAGCAGATCAGGGAGGCGTGCGATGCCGCTGAAGGTACCGCCGTTCGCTGAGCTGCTCGCCGGTTGTCGGCGCTCTGCGGTCCACCTGGAGACACGTGACGCCTACGGGGTCGCGGCGGAAGACGCTGACTTCGCGGCGTGGCGTAACGGTTGGAGGTACAACCACGGCGACCGCTCGTCGTGGTGGAACGGTTTCCATCAGTCGGTCGCGGAAGCTGTTGGCCGTGGCGTTGTCATGCGACGCGCTCGTGTCGTCTCGGAACCACTCAGTGAGTACATCCAGTACGAACACTCCTGCACGCCACAGAACCTCGCAGCCGGCGAAGACGTGCGGTGGTTGCCCCGGCGCCTGGCATCGGACTTGCTCCTCCCGGGCAACGACCTGTGGATCTTCGACGACCGACTCATCCGCTTCAGTCTCTTCGGAGGCGACGGAAGTTTCGTCGCTGACCACATGGAGGACGCCGCGGACACCGTGAAGCGGCACACAGAGGCGTTCGAAGCCATCTGGGAGCGAGCCATCCCACACCAGGAATACCGGATCTGAGCGACCAACTCTGATGCAGAGTCCCTACCCGTCAACAGCCCTCGACGCCGCCCGCCGTGCCATTGCGGACCAACTTCGCGACATTCGGCGGGATGCTGGTCTGACGGGTAGGGAGGTCGCCGCTAGAACCGGCTGGCAGCCGTCAAAAGTCTCTCGTCTTCAGGGCGCCACGACACCTCCGGCAGATGACGACATCCGTGCGTGGTGCGTCGCGTGCGGCGCAGAGGACAGGATTCCGGACCTCCTTGCGGCCAACCGAACAGCCGACTCCATGTACATGGAGTGGCGCCGTTTGCAACGCACAGGCCTTCGCCGGCTCCAGGAGTCCCGCGTTCCGCTGTACGAGCAAACACGCCAGTTCCGCGTCTACAGCTCTACCGTGGTCCCGGGGTTCCTCCAGACCCGTGAGTACGCCGTTGCACTCCTGGAGAGCATTGCGCGTTTCCACGGCACACCCGACGACGTTGCCGACGCAGCATCTGCCCGCGTTGAGCGCTCGAAGATCATCCATCAGTCCGGCCGCACGTTCGCCTTCGTCGTCGAGGAGGCGGCCCTGCGACGGTCCGTCGGTGGCCCGGATGTGATGACGGAGCAGCTCCTCCACCTCCTGGACGCGGCCCGCTATCCCGCTGTGTCTCTCGGCATTGTCCCGGCTGGCTCAGGTGCCATGTGGCCCGTCGAGACCTTCACCGTGTACGACGACGAAAAGGTTTCCGTGGAGTTGCTGACGGCATCGCTGACGATTACGGCCCCGACGGAGGTCGCTCAGTACGTGACTGCTCAGTCCGAGATGACTGGCGCTGCGGTCTTCGGGCAGGACGCCTATCGGATCATCGCGAGCGCCATCCCTGCGCCGTCCTAAAGTTGCGTAGAACCTTGTAGAACGTCGTGGAATCTGTCTCTCTTGGACCCCTACCGTCTCTCACGAGGGGACGGTGAGAGATGGCCGAGGAAGTATGGAGACCAGCCACCCGGAAGTACGCGGTGGACGCAAGAGGAAAGCTGGGTCGGGTAACTGGCCGATACCCGGGGAGCGTCTACCTTCGTCCGCCGGGTGGCGGTCGGGAATGGGCCGTCCCGCCGGAAGAACTTCGGGCGCCGACGGAAACCGAGTTGGCTCAGGTCCGCGTCCTCATCACCCCCGTGCCGGCGGTGGAACCGTGAGCCCCCATACGGTCCTTAGATTCGTGACGCACCGGATCACGCGGCATCCGGACGCGGAAGTCACGGCGTCAGCTCGCTGCCTCCACGGCGAGTGCGACTGGGAAGCATTCCCACGGTCCGACCATGCAGCCGTCGAGGTCGACTGTATGGCCCACACGGGCGAGACGGGGCACGGCATCTTCGCCCGGAAGTTCGAAGACATAGCCGTCGTCGTGCGTGACGTCTAACCCAAGACTCCGCTCTCCCGGTAGGCCCCCATCGGCGGGGACGTCCCGAACCGGGGGAGCGGGCACAGCCCGCGCGTTGGCTACCTCGTCAAACAGCCGGCGCGCGGAGAGCGGGCGGGGACGTGGTCCGGTGAGGTCGGTTCCACTCCCCGCCCGTGCAAGCCCTGCAACACGGCTTAGGGACCGCCTCCCTAAGGGACCACCGAGTAAGGGGAACGCATCGTGACTCAGCATCAGCGCAGTGCTCAGCCGTGGATCGTCAAGGGTGGGGAGGATGACTCCAACTCCGGCAACAAGCACGGGGGTGGCTGCTCGGAGGGCCAGGACTCCGGCCACAGCGACACCAAGGGAAGCGGCAACAAGTGACGGAGCACGACGTGAGGGCGGCTGGTCCGGAAGGGCTGGCCGCCCGGCTCCTGGAGGACGGGAGCCTCACCTCCGACTGGCTGCCGGCGTTCCAGGCCCGTGCCCCGGGAGGAATTCGTCCCTGACGTGATCTGGCCCGGTCAGGCAAGCGGCACTGGTCAGACGGACGCGATCGACCGTCGTATCGACCCGGCGCGGTGGCGCCAGGCGGTCTACTCGGACGTGTCCCTGACGACCCAGTGGGACGACGGTGAGCACTCGGGCACTGGCAAGGGCCGCACCCCCACGTGCTCCAACTCCCAGCCCTCCATGGTGTTCTCCATGCTTGCCGCACTCGACGTGGAGCCTGGCTCCCGAGTCCTGGAGGTAGGCACGGGAACAGGCTGGAATGCCGCTCTCCTGTCCGAACGGTTCGGCTCGCCCAACGTGGTCACCGTCGAAGTGGACGCGGACAACGCTGCCACGGCCCGCGCACGGCTCGGCGCGGCAGGCTACTCGCCTATGGCCGTGGTGGGTGACGGCGCCGAAGGATGGAAGCCGTCCGCACCGTTCGACCGCGTTCTGATCACCGCGTCTCTGCGGCAGGTTCCGCGCGCGATCGTTGAACAGGTTCGGCCCGGCGGGATCATCGTCGCCCCGTACGCCACGGAGTACGGTGGGGAGGGCGTCGTTCGCCTCACGGTCCGGGAGGACGGGAGCGCGTCAGGGCCCTTCGTCGGCTCATCCGCATTCATGCGGCTTCGCCAGCAACGTACTCAGCGCACGCATGTCCGTGAGTATCTGGGCGGCAAGCCGTGGCCGGCCGATGGCGCGAAGTCCATGACGTCCACGTCCCCGGAAGAACTGGGCGACTGGCTCCCCATGTTCGCCATCGGCCTCCAGACCGCGGGTGTCTTCCCGTGGGCGGAGGTGTACGACGACGGGTCCTACACCCTGTGGCTGAGGGACAAGGCCGTCACGTCGTGGGCCAGCATCGACTACGTACCGGGCGCGGAGGAATTCGAGGTCTACCAGTCCGGCCCCCGCACTCTGTGGGGCGAAGTGCAGTCGGCGTACAGCTGGTGGCACCTCCAGGGCCGCCCAGGCTTCGAGCGGTTCGGTATCACGGTTGCGGCCGGCGGCCTGGCGCACGCCTGGCTGGACTCTCCCAGTCATTCGGTGCCCCGCGTCGGGTAGCCCCCAGAACTGCCCCGGTCGTCCTCTTCCCCCGTGGAGGATGACCGGGGCTTCTTCGTTTCCGCAGGTCGAAGCTCGAACTTATGCATGAGAGTCCATACGACTTGCCTGGTCGTACTGGATCACCGCCTGGCTGCCGGCCCTCGCCAACCTCGCCGGCACCCGCTACGTCGGGGCCGTGCAGCTGATCGCGACCGTCCTCAAGTTCGTCCCGCTGCTCCTGGTCGCCGTCGGCGGGCTCTTCTTCTTCGACAGTGCCAACCTCGGGCCCTTCCAGGCGGGCGGCGACGGGGCGCTCGGCGCGGTCTCGGCCTCCGCCGCGATCCTGCTCTTCAGCTACCTGGGCGTCGAGTCGGCGGCCGTCAGCGCGGGCGAGGTCCGCGACCCCCGCCGTAACGTCGGCCGCGCCACGGTCCTCGGCACGCTGGGCGCCGCCACGATCTACCTGCTCGGCACGGTCGCCGTCTTCGGTACGGTCGCCCACGACCGGCTCGTCGACTCCACCGCGCCCTTCTCGGACGCCGTGAACGTCATGTTCGGCGGCTCGTGGGGCGGCACCGCCATCGCCTGCATGGCCCTGGTCTCCATGCTCGGCGCGCTCAACGGCTGGACGCTGCTCAGCGCCCAGACCCCGTACGCCGCCGCCCGCGGCGGGCTCTTCCCGCAGGTCTTCGCCCGCAAGCGGCGCGGTGTCCCGACGGCCGGCGTCCTCGTGACCGTCGTCCTGGCCTCGCTCCTGACGGTCTACAACTACACGGTCGGCACCGAGGGCGTCTTCGAGATCCTGGTCCTCGTCACCACCTTCACCGCCACCGTCCCGTACCTGCTGTCCACCGCCGCGCAGATCTACTTCCTGCTCTCGGGCCGCTCCGAGCGCGTCGACCGCGCCCGGCTGATCCGTGACGGCGTCCTGGCCGCCGCCGCGTTCGGCTTCTCCATGTGGCTGGTGGCGGGCTCCGGTTACGCGGCCGTCTACCAGGGCGTCCTCTTCCTCTTCGCGGGCGTGCTCGTCTACGCGTGGATGTCGGCCCGCAAGGCGCGGCGGGAGGGGCCGGCGGCCGAGCGCACCGCAACCACCGACGGCGCGGCCGAGCGCGTGAATTCGGGCGTGTCGGCGTAGGCCGCCCGGGCGGATCCGCCGCCCGCCCCCGCACACCGGGCCCGCCCCGGGGCAGTACGCATCTCCATGAGCCCCGGCACCGCGCCCCGCCCCGCACCCGCCGCCCCGGCGGGCGTGGTGCGGCGTGCCGTGCTCGTCGTGGCGCTGGCGCTCGCCGCCCTGCTCGGCGTGGCCGCGGGCGCTCACGGACCGGCCCGCGCGGAGGCCAGGCCCCCGGCCACGAGCCAGCCGCCGGACCCGGGCTGCGAGGCGCACGAGGTCGCCGAGGCCGAGGCCACGGCCACCCGGCGGCTCCGCTCCCGGCCCCGGGGCAGCCGCCCCCGCGACCCGCACCGGCCCGCGGCCGGGACGGCCCGGCCCGTCGCCCCGATCCCCGTACCCGCGCCCCTTCCGCCCGGCGATCTCCGGCGGTGTGTGGTGATGCGCTGCTGAGAGGCCCGTACCTCTCGCAGCACACCACCACCCACCGCAAGGAGCTTCGCCATGCCCGTCGACCTCTTCGCCATCCTCCGCGCCCTGCTGCGCGCCGAGGCCGCCCGCACCGAACGCGGCGCGCCCACCGAGCCGGAACGCCCACCGGCCCGCGCCGCGGAGCCCACCCCCGCACCGGCACGGGAGGAACACCCCACCTGCTGAGCCACCGGCGCCCGGCGGGCCGGTTGCGGGAACGACGCACGGTGCACGAGGCTGACCCGATGACCTCGACCGACCGGCACACATCCCCCGATCGGTCCGCCGGCCCCACCGGCCTCGTCGACCGCCTGAGGCCGCCCGGCGAACGGCTCCTGGCGCTCGCCCGCCACCCCTACTGGGACCGCCCCCACCCCGCGTACCTGATCCGCCGCTGGCCCGATCTGACGGCTCTCACCGCCGCCACCCTCTTCTTCTGGGCCTCCCTCACCCCCTCGCTCGTCCCGCGCCCCTGGTACCTCCAGGGCGTCGTCGGCGGCATCACCGCCGCCATCGGGTACGCGCTCGGCGCCTGCGCCGCCTGGCTGTTCCGGGCGGTCGTGCGCGGCCGGCCGGGCGAGCCGGTGCGGGCCCGGTGCTGGCAGGCGTACTGGGTGGTCGCCCCGGCCCTGTCGGTCTGGCTGATATCCGAGAGCGCCCGGATGCAGCGTCAGCTCCGGGTCCTGCAAGGGCTGGAACCCGCCCTCACCTGGCACACGCCGATGATCGCGCTGATGGCGATCGCGCTGCTGCTCGCGCTCCTCCTCGTCGCCCGCGCCGTCCGGCTCGGCTCCGCCCGGCTGATCCGGCTGCTCGGCCGGCTCCTGCCCAGGCCCGTCGCCTTCGCCGTCGGGGCGCTGCTCTCCACCCTCGCCGTCCTCGTCGGCGTCCGGGACGTGGTCTTCGACCGGGGGATCGTGGACATCGCCGACCGGATCGCCGAGGCGACCAACGGCGGCACGAAGGACGGCATCCACGCACCCGTCTCCCGGTACGTCTCCGGTGGCCCCGGCTCCCTCATCCCCTGGCAGGACCTCGGCTACCAGGGCCGCAACTTCACCGGATCCGTCCCCACCCGCGCCCGCGTCACCGCCGTGAGCGGCCGCCCCGCCATGGACCCGGTCCGCGTCTACATACCCTCGGCGCTGCCCGCCGCCTTCACGGACGAGCGCCCCTTCGCCGCCCAGGCCCGGCTCGCCGTCCGCGAACTGGAGCGCACCGGAGCCTTCGACCGCCAGGTGCTCGTCGTCGCCGGAACCACCGGCACGGGCTGGGTCAACCCCAACGTGGCCGAGCCGCTGGAGTTCATGTACGGCGGCGACACCGCGATCGTCGCCGTCCAGTACTCGTACCTGCCGAGCTGGGTCTCCTTCCTCGTCGACAAGGAGAAGGCCGGGCAGGCCACCCGCGCGCTCGTGCAGGCCGTACGCGCCCGGCTCGACGCGCTCCCCGCCGAGCGGCGCCCCACGTTCCTGGTCACCGGCGAGAGCCTCGGGGCGTACGCCGTCGAGGCCTCCTTCGACGGCCCCGACGACCTGCTCGCCCGCACCGACGGGGCCCTGCTGCTCGGCACCCCGAACTTCTCCCCGGCCTCCCAGGAGATCCGCCGTGACCGGGACCCCGGCAGCCCGGTGTGGCGGCCGCAGTACGAGGGCGGGGAGCGGGTCCGCTTCGCCCAGTTCCCGGCGGCGGACCTGGCCCGGCCCCCGGCCCGCTGGCGGTTCCCGCGCGCGGTCTATCTGCAGAACGCCTCCGACCCGGTGGTGTGGTGGTCGCCGGACCTCCTCGTGGAGCGCCCGGAGTGGCTCGCGGACCCACTGGGCCCGGACATCACCCCCGAGATCGACTGGTTCCCCTTCGTCGCCTTCTGGCAGACCTCGATCGACATGGCCGTCTCGTACGGAGTGCAGGCGCCGCACGGGCACCGCTACGGGGCCGGTGCCGTCGACGGCTGGGCGGCGGTGGCCCCGCCGGACGGCTGGACGGCCGCCGACACGACCAGGCTGCGTGCCTACATCCAGCACCGCGACGCCGCGTACTGACCGGCCGGAAGGGCGGCGGGGGCAGAGCACGGCCGTGAACGCCTGGGTGAGCAGCGCCTGTTCGAGACGGAGCTGAAGCTCCCGGGCGGTGGCCCGCAGCCGCTCGCGCGGTCCGACCGCGTGCGCGTGGGCGCTGGTCCGGAACCGCGTCCACTCCTCGACGGCCGGCCGCTCCCGGGTGTCCGCGTATGGGACGAGCTGGACCTCGCCCGCCACGAACACGCCGTAGTACACGGGCGCGTCGAGCTCCTCGTGGAGCACGCGTAACCGCTCGGGCAGCCGCGCGCCGTGCCCCTGGCCCGCACCGCCGAGCCGGTGGGCGGCGGGGCCGAGCCGGAACGCGCCGAGCTCGTGGTGCAGATAGCCGTGGTGGACCAGGGGCCGCAGCGGGTGGTACGTGGTGGCGGGGGGCGGATCGGCCCGGACCGGCGAAGCGGAGTCACGCGATCCGCCAAGTCGCCCCGCCCGGAAGGGCCTTCAGCCGCCCGTGGGGGTGCTGTGCTCGGCGGAGCCCCTGCCGTGCAGGGTGACGAGCGTCGTCAGACCGACGGCGAGGACCACCAGCGCCACCAGGGCCGGGACCAGACCGACGAGCGCCCCGGACGCCAGCGCGCACACGCCGCCCACGGCGAGCACGGTCGGCCGGCGGCCCGAGGTGCGCAGCACGATCGCGGCGCCGCCGAGCAGGAAGACCCCGACCCCGCCGGTCAGCGACCAGGCCACGACCCCGTGCAGCGGCTCGGTGAGACCGTAGCGGCCGGTGTCGGCGACCTGCTGAAGGACCTTCTTCATGCCGAGCGCCAACAGCACCACGCCCGCGACCAGCGGAAGGTGCAGGAAGGTGTAGACGTCCCGGGCGCACCGGGTCCGCTCGTCACCCTCAAGCGAGGCGAGGTGGTGCTCCGCGCCTTCGGCGAGGCGCCGGAAGTACAGCGCCCACAGCGCGGCCGACAGCAGCAGCCCGGCCGCCGCCGCGCCCAGGACGGCGAACGTGACCGGGAATCCGGAGACCCCGACGCCCATCGCCACGATCGACTCGCCGAGCGCGATGATGACGATCAGCCCGTGCCGCTCGGAGAAGTGCCCGGGGGACTGGACGCGCCAGCCCGACGCGCCCGTGACGTAGATCCCGCCGTAGTCGATGACCACCGCGCCCAGCCACAGCAGGAGTTGGACCCGCCCCGTGTACGCGGAGCCGATCAGCAGCAGCACCAGCGGCGGCGCCACCGACAGCATCGCCGTGCGCCGCAGGGTGGCCCGCAGGGCCGCGTCGTCGGGGCTGGAGAGCCAGTACGAGACGAGATGGAGGATGCGCACGGCGCCGTAACAGAGCACGAAGAGCAGCGGGGCCGAGAGCCCGCCGGGCGCGTCCTCGAACACCTCGGGCACCACGAGCGACACGATGAAGACGACCGTCATCACGACGACGAGCACCGCGAACAGCGCGCCGGAATCGGCCCGTACGACATTGCCCAGCCACGCGAAGCAGCACCAGCACCACCACAGCAGCGCGAGCACGACCATCGCGCCGGCCACCCGCCCCGCCGACGGATCGGCCGCCATCAGGGCGGTGACCTGGGTGATCGCGTACACGAACACCAGGTCGAAGAAGAGTTCCGCGGGTGTCACCCGGTGTTCGTCCCCGGCCGCCACCATCCGCGCCGGATTCCTGCGCCACGCCATGTGCGTCTCCCACCGTTCCGGAAGCGGCCCCCGCCGCCACGGCGCGAACAATACCCACGCGCGCCCCCGTCCCGGGGCGGCCCGGGGCATCCCCCTCGCCCCCGTCCCGGGGCATCCCCCTTACCCCGGACGTAATCGACCCGCGCCGAACGTGGCGGCATCGTGGTGTCCACCGGGACTCGGCCGGCGCACTCCGGCCGAGCTCCGCCCCCACCACCAGCAGAAACGTCCCCATGGAGGCTGATCCATCATGTCCCAGGCCCTGCTCGCCGGTCTCTCCCGCACCACCCGGCCGCAGTCCATGGTGCGCCGGTTCCTCGCCCTCGACGCCCTCGTGACCGGGGCCAACGGGCTCGCCTATCTCGCCGCCTCCGGGCCGCTCGGCGAACTGTTCGGCGTCGACTCCGCGCTGCTCCTCGAACTCGGCGTCGTCCTCGCGCTGTACGCCGCCGGAGTCGCCTGGGCGGCGAGCCGCACCGAGCCCCCGGTGCTCGGGGTCAAGATCGTCGTCGACATCAACGTCGCCTGGACCCTGCTGAGCGTCGTCGCGCTCCTCGCCTGGCTGGAGCCCACCACCGCGGGGGTGGTGTGGACGCTCGTACAGGCCGCCACGGTCGCCGGGTTCGCCGGACTCCAGTGGTCGGCCCTGCGGGCAGCCGCTACCCGCTGAGCGAGCGCAGATACGCGACCGTATCCGGGTCGGCCGGGAGCAGCGTCTCGATGGCCAGCTCGGCGACCGTCACGTCCATCGGGGTGTTGAACGTCGAGATCGAGGAGACGAACGACAGCACCCGTCCGTCGTGCTCGATCCGCAGGGGCAGCGCGAAGTACGGGTACGGCTCCGGGTCCTCGCGGTCGTCGGCGTCCGAGGTGCCTTCGGGCAGCGGGTAGGCCGCCACCTCCTCGTACAGCTCCCGCAGCACGGCAGAGCGGGACAGCGCGATCTGACGCTCCATCTGGGCCAGCAGATGGCCCCGCCACTCCCGCAGGTTCCGGATCCGGGGCGCGAGCCCCTCCGGGTGCAGCGTGATCCGCATGGCGTTCAGGGGCGGGGTGAGCAGGTGTTCCGGCAGCCCGGTGAGCAGCACCCCGATGCTCTCGTTGGCCCCGACGACCGTGTACGAGCCGTCCACGACGAGGGCCGGATACGGGTCGTAGCCGCGCAGGAGCTGATCGATGCCCTCCCGCAGGGTCTCCAGACGCGGGTCGTCGAGCGTGGACTCGCGGTAGCGGGGCGCGTAACCGGCCGCAAGCAGCAGCGCGTTCCGGTCCCGTACGGGCACGTCCAGGTGCTCGGCGAGGTGCAGGATCATCCGCTCGCTCGGCCGGGAGCGGCCCGTCTCGATGAAGGAGATGTGGCGGGCCGAGGAATCGGCCCGCAGCGCCAGCTCCAACTGGCTCAGCCGCCGCTGCTCGCGCCAGCCGCGCAGCAGCGGCCCCACTCCGGTGCCCACTCGACTGCCCGCCCCGGTTTCCGCCCCTGTGTCCGTCGCGACAGATGTCATGGTCCGACGCTATCCCAGGTGTCGGCCCGGGTATCGGGTCCCCGGGACCGTATCGTCACGGTCAGCAACCCCGACCGGAGGGAGTACGGACATGCCCACTGAGCCGCTGTCGCAGAAGGAGATCGAGGACCGGTTGCGCGAGCTCCCCGGCTGGTCCCTGGCGGACGACCGGATCACCCGCACCTACCGCCTCGGAGACCACTTCGCGGCCACCGCGATGGTGGTCCACGTGGCGCAGATCCAGCAGGAACTGAACCACCACTCCGATCTGACGCTCGGTTACAACACCGTCGCCGTCTCCGTGAACACCCACTCCGCGGGACCCGCGGTCACCGAGAAGGACTTCGAGCTGGCCGCCCGGGTCGAGGGCATCGCCCCAGGCCACGGGGCGAGTTGACCTCGCCCGACTAGGCTCTCCCCCATGAGGGACACCGTGCTGGACTACAACGCCGAGGCGGACCGCTACGACGAGACGCGCGGTGGCGTACCGCGCGCCGAGGCGGCGGCCGGGGCCGTCCTGCGCCTCGTCCCGCCCGGCGCCCGCACCCTCCTCGACCTCGCCTGCGGGACGGGCCTGGTCACGGAGCGCCTGACCCGCCCGGGCCTGCGGGTGTACGGCGCCGACGCCGCGCCCGGCATGGCCCGCAGGGCCGGTCGGCGGGTCCCGGGCGGGGTCGTCCTCGCCGACGCCCGCCGGCTGCCCCTTCCGGACGCCTCCGTCGACGCCGTCAGCGCGATATGGCTGCTGCACCTGGTCCCGTTCTCGGCCGCGATCGTCGCCGAGGCGGCCCGGGTGCTGCGCCCCGGCGGCGTTTTCGTCGCCACGGTCGACAAGGACGCGGCCCACGACGTCGGCAGCGACATCGACCGGGTCCTCGCCCCGCACCGCTCCCACGAACGGGCCGCCGACCGGGGAGACCGGATCACCGCGACCGCCGCCGCCCACGGCCTCACCCCGGCCGCCGCCACCCGCTTCACCGGCCACGGCCAGGGCACCACCCCGCGCCGTACGGCGGGCAACCTGCGCCGCGGCTACTACGCCTCGTGGTTCGACGGCCACCCGGAGACGACGGCCGCGCTCACGGCCGAACTCGCCGCCCTGCCGGACCAGGACCACCCCCGCGCGGACCCCGACCACCGGCTGGTGTCCTACCGCCGGGCGGTCACGGGCGACCGAACCCATACCCGGGTTCGTCGCCCGTTTCCCGCCGCCCGGCGCCGGCTTCGGCGTCACGCCTCCGCCGTCACGCTTCCGCCGTCCGCCACGCCTCCGCCGCGAACTCCGTGAAGTCGCGCGGCGCGCGGCCCAGGACGCGCTTCACGCCGTCCGTCACCGACGCGTTGTGGCCGTCGAGCAGCATCGCGAAGAGCGCCGAGAGCCACTGCGCGTCCGGCGCCGGAAGGCCGAACTCCTGGAGCAGGGAGGCGTATTCACCCTCGCTCATCGGGACGTACGTCACCGCGACACCCGAGGCGGCCGACAGCTCCGCCGCCACCTCCGTGAAGGTCAGCAGCCGCGGGCCCGTCACCTCGTGCACCAGACCCGCGTGGCCGTCCTGGGCGAGCGTCTCCACGATCACGTCCGCCAGGTCGTCGGCGTGGATGAACGGCTCGGCCGTCCCGCCCGCCGGGAACGCGAGCGTGCCCGCCGCGACACCCTCCGCCAGAGCCCCTTCGGTGAAGTTCTGCGCGAAGAACGAGGCCCGTACGACGGTGAGTTCGGCGCCCGACGCGCGGAGCGACTCCCGCAGCGCCTCCTCCGCCCTGACCGCTTCCGGCTCGCCGCGCCCGGACAGCAGCGTGAGGCGTCGTACGCCGTTCCTCGCCGCCAGTTCGCCGAAGGTCCGCATCGCCTCGGCCGCGCCCGGCGCGGCGAGGTCCGGGTAGTAGTTCACGTACGCGGCGTCCGCGCCCCGCAGGGCCTGCCCCCAGGTACCCACGTCCTCCCAGTCGAAGCGGGTCGTGCCGGACCGGGAGCCCGCCCGCACCGTCGCGCCCCGGGCCGCCAGCCGCTCGGCCACCCGCCGGCCCGTCTTGCCGGTCGCGCTCGTCACCAGAACCGTCTGCGTCTCGTTCGTGTTCGTCTTCATGGCTCAAGACTCGCCCGCTCCGGCCCGGCTTCCCATGCTCCATGGACTCACTCCCATACGCGTGCGTCCACACGCGCCGAGCCGCCCGTCTACCCTTGCGGAACATGGACGCTCTCGCCGGACTCCTCGACGGACCACGGGCCAAAGGGGCCTTCCTGCTCCGGATGATCATGGAGCCGCCGTGGTCCGTACGGATCGAGGACCGCGCGCCGCTCTGCCTGATGTGCGTCACCGACGGCGAGGCCTGGATCGTCCCCGAGCAGGGCGACCCCGTCCTGCTGCGCCCCGGCGACATCGCCATCGCGCGCGGCCCGGAGCCGTACACCGTCGCCGACGCCCCCGACGCCCCGCCCCGCGCGATGATCGGCCCCGGCGGCGTCTGCACCACCCTGAGCGGGGAGCCGCTCGCCGAGTCGATGCACCTGGGCGTACGGACCTGGGGCAACGCCCTCGACGGCGCCACCACCGTGCTCGTCGGCACCTACCAGATGGACGGCGAGGTCAGCCGCCGCCTCCTCGACGCGCTGCCGACCCTGCTCCACCTGCCCGCCGAGGTGTGGAACTGCCCCCTGATGCCGTTCCTCGACGAGGAGATCGCCCGCGACGAACCAGGCCAGAGCGTCGTCCTCGACCGGGTCCTGGACCTGCTCCTGATCGCCGCCGTCCGGGCCTGGTTCTCCCGGCCGGACGCGCGGGCCCCCGCCTGGTACCGGGCCATGGCCGACCCGCTCGTCGGGCGCGCCCTGCGCCTCCTGCAGGACGACCCCGCCCACCCCTGGACGGTCGCCTCGCTCGCCGCGAAGGCGGGCGCCTCGCGCGCCGGGCTCGCCCGCCGGTTCACCGAGCTGGTCGGCGAGCCGCCGATGGCGTACCTCACCGGCTGGCGGCTCGCCCGCGCCGCCGACCTGCTGCGGCAGACGGACGCGACGGTCGAGTCGGTGGCCCGGCAGGTCGGCTACAGCAGCGCGTTCGCGCTGAGCGCCGCCTTCAAGCGGGGCCGGGGGGTCAGCCCGCAGGAGTTCCGCCGGCGCGGATGAACCTGTTGCCGGAACGGCAAGAAAATTCGCGCTCCTGGTGGGTCGCCCGCAGGCTGGCACCATGACTCAGGACCACGATCACGATCACGACCACAGCGCTGGTCACGGCCATCACCACCACCACGCCACGCACCTCGACTGGGCCGCGATGGCGCCCCTCCTGGAGCGCCAGGCCGAACTCCACAGCCCCCTCTACACCCGGGCCGCCGACTGGCTCGGCGAGCTCGTGCCGGCCGTCGCCGTCCGCCGGATCCTCGACGTCGGCAGCGGCCCCGGGGTGATCACCGCCCTGCTCGCCGAGGCGTTCCCGCTCGCCGAGGCGGTCGCCGTGGACGCGACCCCGGAGCTCCTGGAACGGGCCCGCGAACGCGCCGAGGTCAAGGGGCTAGCCGACCGCGTCACCACCCTGCGCGCCGAACTCCCCGCGGACTTCGACGCCTTGGGCGAGGCCGACCTGATCTGGGCGGGCAACTCCACCCACCACATCGGCGACCAGCGGTCCGCGCTCGCCTCCTTCGCCGGCCTGCTGCGGCCCGGCGGTCTGATCGCCCTCGTGGAGGGCGGGCTCTACGCCCGCCACCTGCCCGCGAACATCGGCTTCGGCCGACCCGGCCTGGAGACCAGGATCGAGGCCGTGCACGCCGACTGGTTCGCCCAGATGCGGGCCGAACTCCCGGACGCCAAGGACGAGGTGGACGACTGGCGGGCGCTGCTCGCCGCCGCGGGCCTCACGCCGAGCGGCACCCGCTCGTTCCTCACCGACATCCCGGCGCCCGTGCCCGCCGCCGTCCGCGACCGGATCGTCGCCCACTTCACCCGCCTGCGCGAGCCGCTCGACGAGCGGCTCGACGCGGAGGACCGGGCGAGCTTCGACCGGCTCCTCGACCCGGCGGACCCGCTCTCCGTGCACCGGCGCACGGACCTCTTCATGCTCTCCGCCTCAACGGTCCACACCGCCCGCAAGGGCTGAGCGGCACGTCGCGGGTCAGGTCACCGGCTCCAACCGCCACCACTGGGAGGGGGAGTCGGTGTCCTCCCACTGCCGTACGTTCCCGCCGTCGTCCATCGAACCGTCCTCGACCTCCAGCAGCAGCCCGCTGATGAAACTCACCAGCGCGACCGTGCCCGGCGACTGGAGGTCCTGCTCGATGATCCACTCCTGCGCGCCGAAGTTGTTCGCCTTCCACTGCTGGATGTTGGCGCCGTTCTCCGTCGAGGCGTTCGCCACGTCGAGCCGCTTGTCGCTGGCCGCGTTCACCACGTGGTGCAGGCCGCCGCCGTTCGGTACGGGGGCGATGCGCCAGTGCTGGCCCGCCGTGCCGTTCTCTTTGCCCTGCTGCACGTTGGCGCCGCTGCGGCCCGACCCTCCGTACACCTCCAGGAGCAGCCCGCTGGCCACGTTCCGTACCCGGTAGAGACCCTCCTCGACGGGCGTGGGTGAACCGTTCGAACCGCTCACTGCGCGAACTCCTGTTCCTTGACCGTAAGTTCCTTGGACGTCAGATGGAAGGCGCGCCGGTACGCGGCCGGGGAGATCCCGACCAGGGCGCGCATGTGCTGCCGCAGCGAGTTCCCGCTGCCGAACCCCGCCCGGTCCGCGATGTGATCAACCGTCAGATCGCTGGTCTCCAGCAACTGTTTGGCCAGTTCCACCCGTTGGGAGGTCAGCCACTGCCCGGGTGTCGTCCCCGCCTCGTCCCGGAAGCGGCGCGTGAACGTCCGTACGCTCATCCGCGCGTGCCCCGCCAGCTCGGTCAGCGTCAGCGGCCGGTCGAGCCGCTCCAGTGCCCACGCGCGGGTCGGCGCCGTGGTGGCGGTGGTCGGCTCGGGGACCGGGCGCTCGATGTACTGCGCCTGCCCGCCGTCCCGCCACGGTGGCACGACACAGTGCCGGGCGACCGCGTTGGCGGTGGCGCTGCCGTGGTCCCGCCGTACCAGATGCAGGCAGAGATCCACCCCGGCCGCCGCCCCGGCCGACGTCAGGACGTCCCCGTCGTCCACGAACAGCACGTCCTCGTCCAGCCGGACCGAGGGGAACAGCGAGCGGAAGTGGGCCGCCTCCCACCAGTGGGTGGTGGCCGGCCGCCCGTCGAGCAGCCCGGCCGCCGCCAGCGCGTACGCGCCCGTACAGATCGACACCACCCGCGTACCGGGCCTGATGCGGGCCAGCGCGTCCCCCACCGTGCCCGCCAGGCGGCCGTCCTCGGCCAGGGTCCGCAGCTCGTGCGTGGGCGGTACGACGACGGTGTCGGCCGCCGCCAGCTCCTCGGGCCCGTGCTCGGGGACGAGCGAGAAGCCGTCGGAGGTGCGGACCGGGGCGCCGTCGAGGGTGCAGACGCGCACGTCGTAGAGCGGCCGGCCGTCCTCCGTGTGCGCGCCGCCGAGGATCCGGGAGGGAATGCCCAGCTCGAACGGGATGACCCCGTCCAGGGCCAGCACGGCGACCCGGTGGAGCGCCGGCACATCAGCCGGCCGTCCGCCCTGTGGGGGTGACACACATGAGCTCATGGCCAGATTCTGTCACATCATGGCTATCCGGCCAGTACCGGGTGGTGCCGGTCCGGCGGAGGCTGGTGGTCATCAGGAAACACCGGCACGAAACACCGGCATCAGGAGCCCCCTTCATGAACGACACCGCCACCGCAGCCCCCGCCACCATGCGCGCCGTCACCGCCACCGCGTGGGGCGGCCCGGAGGTCCTCACCGAGACCCGGGTCGCCCGCCCCGAGCCGGGTCCGACCGAGATCCTCGTCCGGGTCCACGCGGCCGGCATCAACCCCGTCGACTGGAAGTCCCGCGCCTCCGGCGGCTTCGGCATGTGGGGCGAGACCCCGATCCTCGGTTACGACGTCTCCGGCGTCGTCGAGGCCGTCGGGCTCGGCGTCACCCTCTACGCGCCCGGCGACGAGGTCTTCGGCATGCCGCAGTTCCCGCAGCAGGCCGGCGGCTACGCCGAGTACGTCGCCGCGCCCGCCCGCCACTTCGCCCGTAAGCCCGCCGGTCTCACCCATGTCGAGGCCGCCGCCCTGCCCCTCGCCGGGCTCACCGCCTGGCAGGCGCTCGTGGAGACCGCCGCCCTGCGGCCGGGGCAGCGTGTCCTGGTCCACGCGGCGGCCGGCGGCGTCGGCCACCTCGCCGTGCAGATCGCCAAGGCGCGCGGCGCGTACGTCATCGGCACGGCGAGCGCGGCCAAGCACGACTTCCTGCGCTCCCTCGGCGTGGACGAGCCGATCGACTACACGACGAGCGACTTCGCCCAGGTCGTACGGGACGTGGACATCGTCCTCGACTGCTTCGGGGGCGACTACGGCACGCGCTCGCTGCCCGTGCTGCGCGACGGCGGCTCGCTGGTGACGCTGCCCTCGCCCGACTTCGCGCCCGCGCCCGAGCGTGGCATCCGTACCGGCTTCACGCTGGTCGAGCCGGACTACGCGGGGCTGCTCGGCCTCGCCGAGCTGGTCGAGACGGGACAGCTGCGCCCCGAGGTCGACACCGTCCTGCCGCTGGCCGAGGCGGCCAAGGCGCACGAACTCGGCGAATCGGGCCGGACGCGCGGCAAGCTCGTGCTGACCGTCTGACCGGGCGGGCGTACGAGT
>NZ_JAUPWM010000377.1:0-281 GCF_032436795.1 Streptomyces sp. P9(2023) | reverse complement strand
AGTGGGCTTATTTATCTTATCGGGTAAATGATACCTGGACCATTCAGGCCGGTAAAAAACGGCTGCCGCTTTATTACTATTCTGACTTTTTCGACGTGGGCTATGCCTATCTATGGCTAAGACCCCCAGCAGATAACTATACTTGGCAAATTTTTAACTATGATGGTGTAAATGCCTTATTTAATTATCAATTGGGTAGCTGGGATTTAAGCGGTAATATTTACTATGGCCGCGAGGATGATACCCGCAATAAATTGTTATCTGACTTCTTTTTAGACAAG
>NZ_JAUPWM010000376.1:0-281 GCF_032436795.1 Streptomyces sp. P9(2023) | reverse complement strand
CCATCTCATCGCAATACTGCGCGATCTGGTACAGGTTCCACGCATCCACCCATGCGGCAGGGATGTTATTGCCTAGGCCAAACCGGTCATTGGTAACAATGTCATAGAACACCCATGCCGGGTTGTTAGTCCAGGCCGATTTAAATGTGCCATTCCAGACGCCGTTAGTTGTTCCGGGGCCAGTCGTGGCATACGTTCTTAGCTCGGGATCGTAGTTGGCCGGAACCTTGATGATTCGGCCATAGACATTGCAGGCAATCGTAGGGAGGCTTTGGAACTGC
>NZ_JAUPWM010000375.1:0-281 GCF_032436795.1 Streptomyces sp. P9(2023) | reverse complement strand
CGCGCGAGGTTGTGTGTCGACGGCCGGCTGCGCTTGCGCCTGCGAACGCGATTGATAATTTCGCCCAATGGAAGGGGCGACCTCGGCGATTCAGGTGCTTGAAGAAAAACACTCGATGAAAGTCGCGGAGACGCTGGCTCGCGACAGCGTCTTCGGCGTGCTCAGCGCCAAGCGGCGCCAGCAGCTGGCACACAGCGGCACGATTCTGCGGCTCGAGAAGGGTCAGCGCCTGTTCGGCCACGGTGACAAGTCCGACGAAGATCGCAAACGCTGCGTCGGAC
>NZ_JAUPWM010000374.1:0-281 GCF_032436795.1 Streptomyces sp. P9(2023) | reverse complement strand
AAACCAAGGGACTGACATGACTGATTCTTCCGCCGCCACCGGCACGGGGCGCAGCGCGCTGATCGAAGACGCGATCCTGCCCACAACACTTGACCAGCGGCCCATCGGCTTTTGGGGCTATGCCTGGATCTGGATCGGCATCGCGGTCATCATCGCCACTTATTCGCTTGGCGCATCGGTGGTCGAGGGTGGTGTGCCGCTGACCACCACGATCCTGACGATCATGGCCGCGAACCTGCTGATCGGCGGCTTCATGGTGCTGACCGCCGACATCGGCACCG
>NZ_JAUPWM010000373.1:0-281 GCF_032436795.1 Streptomyces sp. P9(2023) | reverse complement strand
GTTTGATAAGGACTTAATAAATTCGATGTTAAACCAAGCATCAAATACTTGGCAGAGAATTCGATTGAGTACCGATCTTGAAGCATCACGTGTAAAAACAGAAGTTGAGCAAATTCGGTCTTCGCTACTTTCATCGGTATCCCATGATTTAAAATCTCCCTTGTCTGCAATGATGGGGGCTGCTGAAACATTAAAAGAATTTGATGATAAATTGATTAAATCTCAAAAAATAGAGATGTTAGATACTATTCTTCAAGAAAGTCGTCGTTTAGAAAGTTATA
>NZ_JAUPWM010000372.1:0-281 GCF_032436795.1 Streptomyces sp. P9(2023) | reverse complement strand
CGCCTGTTTGTAATCCTCTTCAATCTTCGGATCGACCCCGGCAGGATGCAGCTTCCAGATCGCGATGGCCTGCGCGAGATCTGCAACCAGCGGCGGAACCTCGGCCAGCGGCAGCGCGTAACGCACCGCCAGATAGCCGTCGATCATCGCATCGGTATCGGCCAAAGCACGCTCAACAGAGGGCAGGTCGATCAGCCCCGTGGCCATCTCACCCCGATCGGTCAGGTTGACCAGCATCCGCTCGCCGTAGCGTTCAATGAGGTTTCCAAGACTTGCATAGC
>NZ_JAUPWM010000371.1:0-281 GCF_032436795.1 Streptomyces sp. P9(2023) | reverse complement strand
CATCAACGCTCGCCGGGGCCGGGGCGACGGTCGGCCTCGACTGGGTGACCGTCACGCGGCTCTGATCTGCCTGATGCATCTCCTCGGCCGTATACAGTCCCGACAGGTCGATCGGGAAAGCTTTCCGCAGGGCCAGCGCCTCCGCGCACTTTCCGAGCATCAGCGCACCCTTGGTTTCCCACATGCTGGAGAGGCTGCCGTCGCGCTTCCGCCCGGCGTACTCCGCGAATAGGGCCACGGCTGGGAAAGGATGCCCGTCGCGCAGGACGGTGACTCGGGCG
>NZ_JAUPWM010000370.1:0-282 GCF_032436795.1 Streptomyces sp. P9(2023) | reverse complement strand
GCTGGGGGAAACCCCAGCTTCCTATTTTTTATTCAAGATAGATAGTTCTTTATAACTTAGTATCAAACATTGTTGATCTATAACCTAACTTGACAGAAATTGAACCAAATGGGGTAAAACACCCTATGAGCTAAAGGAGCTAATCATGGGTACTATGTCCCCTCGCAGAATTAAGGCAATGACCAAACGCTTTCAGATATTCCGAGCACTGAAACAGACCAATGGAGACGTGACTGTCTCGCAGTTGATGCAGATTACAAACTTGCCTGATGCAAATGTCAG
>NZ_JAUPWM010000369.1:0-282 GCF_032436795.1 Streptomyces sp. P9(2023) | reverse complement strand
AGCATACCGGCTATGAGAAGCAAGAGATTGAGGAGTACTTGCTCGGCAGCTACTTTGGCTGGAAAGAGAAGAAGTTGCCAGGTGGCCGAGTGTCATCCGTTCCGATTCGCCGCACTACAACCGATGAGGAAGGTAATCGGGATGTTCTGGAAGGCCGAAAGTTTTGGGATTTCGTAGAGTGGATTCAGAGAGTGGCAGCACGTCAGGGGCTTGTGATCCCTGATCCATCTAAAGACTACAAATTGGAGAGAGTAAAGTGATTATTACTGGCGATACATTTGC
>NZ_JAUPWM010000368.1:0-282 GCF_032436795.1 Streptomyces sp. P9(2023) | reverse complement strand
CAATTTTTGTGCGAGCTGGACAGTCAGACTTGGAACGATAGAGATGGCTCCCTTCAAGGTCGGCTAGCTCATTGATGATTAATGGGTTTGAGAGTGAGGTAATGCAGCAAAGCTCTTCTTGAAACAATTCCTCGTAAGCAAAATGTTTCTCGTGAGGAAGTGAGCATAAGGCGAAATCAATTCGGTTTTCATTTAGTGCATTGGCTAATTCCAGTGTTGATCCCACGACGATCTCGAAGTTTATTTTTGGATAGTGCTGCGAAAAATCGTGAAGCAGTGCAG
>NZ_JAUPWM010000367.1:0-283 GCF_032436795.1 Streptomyces sp. P9(2023) | reverse complement strand
CTACTGCGATCGTGCTACAAGAACTGGCTCATCAAAGATCGACTGCTGCGCTCCCAGGCGTTGACTGTCGACCGCAACGGTCTCGGCGTTCCGGTGTATACGGGTGCGCCTGTGCCGGATGGAGCGACGGCGCTGGAGCGTGATGCGTGGATCGCTGCCGAGCGTGAGAATGGTTTGGCACTGGCGACGGCGTTCAGGTCTGGTGAGCAGGCTGGTGCGTCGATCCCGAGCGGCGCGAAGCTGCAACTGCTCGGCGTCGAGGGCGACCTCCCGGATGCTGACA
>NZ_JAUPWM010000366.1:0-283 GCF_032436795.1 Streptomyces sp. P9(2023) | reverse complement strand
AGCAGGTCGGCCGACGCGGTCGGCTTACCCTCGATCACGTGGATCGAGTTGATGGCCTGCATAGGCGGGATGCCGAGCGCGTCCCCATACTCGATCGCGATGAGCACGTTCGCGGGTTGCTTGTAGTACTGCCTGGGGAGCAGGTTCCCGTCTGCGAGGGTGCGGGCGTACTCGAGTTTTTGGGGCATGGTTGCCAGTTCGGTGCCGGTCATGCTGCTGTCCTGTCTGTGGTGGCCGCGTCTCGTGCGGCGTGGAGGTCGGTGATGAAGCGCTGCCCGGCCCG
>NZ_JAUPWM010000365.1:0-283 GCF_032436795.1 Streptomyces sp. P9(2023) | reverse complement strand
CGGCGCCAGCGGGGCGATGATCGCCTGATCGGCGGGGCGGGCGCGCATCCCCGGTCCCCACAGGTCGGCCTGAAGCCCGCGGTCGCGGCGGTCCTGATCGCCATTCTGCGCGGTGTAAAACACCGGCACCCCGGCCTCTCGCGCCGCATCGGCCAGCGCGGCGATATGGGCGACCACCGGGTCCAGCGCGCCGGGTGCGAAGGCGGCGCAGAAATAGCCCTGCATGTCGTGGATCAGCAGCGCCGCGCGGTCGCGGTCCAGCCGCCAGGGCGCGCGCGCCGCC
>NZ_JAUPWM010000364.1:0-284 GCF_032436795.1 Streptomyces sp. P9(2023) | reverse complement strand
TGCAAGCGGTCACGCACCGACAGCTTTCTGAAAATGGCGCTGAGATGCGCCTTGACTGTGCGTTCCGTGATATCCAGCTGGCGAGCCGCCTCTTTATTGGTTGCCCCGCTGGCAATGGCCAAGGCAACGCCACGCTCTCGTTCGGTCAAGAGACTCAGATACTCGCTGTGCGCATAGCGCGAAGGCTCTACACGCTGCTGCAACGCCTTGAACGCTCCTCCCAAGACTTTCGACAGCAGTGATTGCCCTACCCAGACCCCCTGGTTGGCAACCACCACGGCCAC
>NZ_JAUPWM010000363.1:0-284 GCF_032436795.1 Streptomyces sp. P9(2023) | reverse complement strand
GATCGAGATGTTCGAGCAGTTCGAGATCGCGGTGAAGGCAGAGCGTCGGATCTTCATCGACCGGATGAAAGGGCGCGAGAAAGATGCCGTTCTTGAGTTTGATGGTCATGGCGCAACTCCCCAAATATTCTGCGCGGTTTATGCCACAGCGCCGTGTGTTCGTCGTGCGGTACGTTCTTTACCTATCGTCACGCGCACGGGCCCTCTTCGCCAAACACGGCAGCGGGTCCGACGCCTGGTCGTTGATGGAGATCAAAGCGGCGGGCGTTTGAAGCCGCCGAGAC
>NZ_JAUPWM010000020.1:0-121528 GCF_032436795.1 Streptomyces sp. P9(2023) | reverse complement strand
AACCTCTTCTACAGCAGCTCCGCTGCCTCGTTCACCGGCCTTGACGAACAGCCCCCGCCCTTAACTGAACGGCGTTGCGTCTAGAAGTCCTCCGGGTGGAGTGGCGGGGCGATCCTGAAGCATGCGGACTGAAGGTCGGCAGGGGTCACCACCGGCTCGGCGAAGAGTTCGAAGTTCCTGTGCCGGATGAATCGGTCCGGGAACTTCACGGACCGGAACGACGCCTGGTTCGGGTCGATTTCCGCCGGCTCGATGACGTAAGTCGATTCTTCGATGACCTCCGCCTTGACCTGGGGGTCCGTGATCCCGGTGAAGAACTTGCTGTGGATGCGGAAGTTGTCGAACGTCGCGATGCGCAGACAGAAGCCTGGCGGAGCAACTGCCCGCACCAGCATTCCTGTTCCGCCGAAAGTCGCCAGGCTGGGGCCGGTCCACTGGAACGTGGCGTTACGACGGTCGTCGTCGGTTTTGATCTCGGCGATGTCGACAAGGCCGGTGTGATCGATGATGAAGAACTCGGGGAAGTTATTCGAAAACAGTGAGAGCTTGAGAACGGCCACGATGTCCGTCCTTCCGTGATGCGTCCACCTGGGTGTCCGAGTAATGGACTACTCGATCCGACATCAACCACCCGATGTGTGGGACGGGCGTGGGAGCCGGGAAGGCCGCCGCGCTCCTGCGTCCATGGGGGTGAGAGCACTATGTCCATCATGCGCCGCCAAGTGCGTGGATGCCAGCGCTTCACCACGGTTACCACTTCAACCACACGAGGGCGTCGAAGCCCCGCAATTGATGACGGCGACTGCGGCCGTGCGGCGGCGGAGGTGCCAAGCCGGCGGCGGTGGGGGTCCCTCATTCGGCGGTGGGCCGGCCCGGCCTCCCGCCCGGCCCTCTCCCTCCCGGCTTGGCCCCACCGGCCGCCGAACGAGAGGGCCGGAGGTCCCGACATGCCGGAAGGGGCCGCCTCAGGCGAGCAGCCGGAGCCCCGGCCTGGTTCCGTGCAGATAGTGGTCGCCGATGTCGCGCAACCGGTGTGCCGAGGAGGAGTGGGCGGTCAGGGTACGGGCGTTGCGCCAGAAGCGGTCGAATCCGGGATCACCGCCCGGGTTGTCGGCCGTCCCTGTTGCGTCGGCGAGTTCGAGGATCCGGGTGGTGATCCGTAGCGCCGCCCAGTTCGTCACCGCCTCGGCCGCGGCGACGAGTACGGCGATGTCGGCGCGCTCCGCGACCCCGAGGGTCTGCCCTGCCGCCAGGCCGCCCGCGAGGGCGTCCGTGGCCCGCTCGACGATCGCCGCGGCGGCGTGGGCGGCGGTGACCAACTCGCCGTAGGTCAGTAGGAGATACGGATCCTCCTGGTCCGCCGGATCGGACGCGGGCGGGGTGGCCCGGGTGGCCCGGCTGACGTCCCGGGCCTCGGCCAGCGCCCCCTCGGCGGTGCCGAGTCCGACGTGGACGAGGAGGAGCCGCAGCGCGAGCGGGGCGAGCAGGGTGAACGGCGTGACGGCGTGCTCGTCGCGGGGGAGTGAGCCGAGGACGTCCCGGGCGTCTATCCGGAGCTGATCGAACGTCACCGTTCCGGCGCCCGAGAGGCGCTGTCCGATCCGGTCGGCCGCCGCCTCGACGAACACCGCCGGGTCGGCCGGGTCCACGAGGACCACCAGGAGGTCCCCGGTCTCCCGACAGCGCGCCCCGACGACCAGCCGGTCGGCGACGGTCACACCGGAGTCGAAGGCGCGGCGCCCGGCCAGGACGCGCCCGCCGCGAGCCCGGGTGAGGGTGAGCTCGCGCCCTGTATGCGAGGGTTCGATGCCGCCGGCGAGCAGTCGGCCCTCGCGTGCCGTGGCGTCCTCGAAGGCGGTGTGCGGCGGCCCCAGGAAGCGGGCGCTCCAGGCGAGGGCGTGGTGGTGGGCGAGGAGTTCGCCGATCGAGCTGTCGGCCGCGGATATCTCCCGGAGGACCGCGCAGGCGGCCCGCCAGCCGGCCCCCCGCCCGCCCTCGCCCGGCGGAGTGAGCAGACCCGGAAGCCCGGCCTCCCGCAGCCGGGCCACCTCGTCGAACGGGGGCTTTCCGGCCCGGTCCCTGGCCGGCGCGTCGAAGGCGAGGTCGTCGGCGAGCTCCCGGGTGACACGGGGCCAGATCGCGTCGTCACCACGGCGTTCGGCCGGCCGGGAGGAGGGTCGTAGCGCTGACTTCTTCGGCGTTCTCACGTCACCTCACAGGATCCCTAGTTTCCCCAGTGGAATAGTAGGAATAGTGGCAGAGGGCGGCCTGGGCCCCAAGAGCCGTTCACATCATGGACAGTTGCTTCCCGGGACCCGAGACATGCGCCGGGTCAGGGGCCCGGTGTTTCCGGGTGGCCAGGTGGTTCCCGCGCTGCTCCCGGAGCTGCCCATTGCAATGCTGGCCCTCATGTCACCCTTGCGTTTAGCGTCATCGTCATTGCAACGTTACGCCCAACGCCCCTGAAATAAAGGGGATCTGACGGTGACTATTGACGTTGACGATTCTCTGAACGCAATGTAGCGTCGCAGCCGTTCAGTGATTCCCGAACGATGCGCGCAAGGAGATTCATGATGGAAACGAACAACCGCGGCTTCTCCGCCGCAGGCCTGCGTCGAGTGCGCGACGTGCTGGAGCGGCATGTCGACTCCGGCAAGATCCCCGGCCTCGTCGCCCTGGTCGGCCGGGGTGACGAGACGCACGTCGAAGCCATCGGGACGATGCGCCACGACGGCGGCGCGCCGATGCGCAGGGACACGATCTTCCGGATGGCCTCGACGTCCAAGCCGGTCGCGGTGGCGGCCGCGATGATCCTGATCGACGAATGCCGGCTGCGGCTGGACGACCTGGTGGATCCGTGGCTGCCCGAACTCGCCGACCGGCAGGTGCTGAAGCGGGTCGACGGCCCGCTGGACGAGACCGTGCCGGCGCGCCGGCCGATCACCGTACGGGACGTGCTGAGCTCCACGTTCGGGCTCGGCATGGATATGACGTCGCTGGGCACGCCGATCATGAACAGGATCTTCGCGCAGGGCCTCACGCCCAATCTGCCGGAGCCGATGCCCGAGCCGGACGAGTGGATGCGCCGCCTCGGTGAGCTTCCGCTGATGCACCAGCCCGGAGAGCGCTGGCAGTACCACATCAGCAACGACCTGCTGGGCGTGCTCGTCGCGAGGGTCGCGGGCCAGTCGTACGAGTCGTTCCTGCGCGAGCGCCTCTTCGGCCCCCTGGGCATGAAGGACACCGGATTCCATGTGCCCGAGGACCAGATCGACCGGCTGCCGCCCCTCTACGCCCCCGACCCGCGGACCGGCGAGTTCCAGGTGTGGGACGAGGCCAAGGGCGGACGTCACAGCCGGCCGCCGGCGTTCCAGGGCGGCGGTGGTGGACTGGTCTCCACGGCGGACGACTACCACGCCTACTTCCGGATGCTGCTGAACCAGGGGATGCACGGGACGGAGCGGATCCTGTCCAGGCCCGCCGTCCAGCTGATGACCACCAACCGGCTCACGCCCGAGCAGCAGGCCGCCCGGCACGCCATGGCGGTCAACAACGTCCATGTGTCGTTCGGTCAGGGACAGCACGGCGGTTGGGGATTCGGCATGGCGGTGCGCACCTACCGCGGCGACTACGCGCCCCTCGGCCAGTTCGGCTGGGACGGCGGAAGCGGCACCTCGACCTACGCCGACCCGGAGAACCAGCTCACCGGAATCCTGCTCACCCAGGTCGGGGCGTCCGTCCCGGACCCGGCGCGGCTCTTCCACGACTTCTGGACCACGCTCTACCAGGCGATCGACGAGTGACACCTGACGACGGGGGTTGGCGAGTGACGCCTGGCGACTTGACGCCTGGCGGCGACGCGGCCGTCAGCCCACGCGGCGACCGGCGAGCGGAGCGGTCGCGTCGCCGCTGCCCGCCCGTACACCCCGGAGGAAGGCGCCCAGCGCCTCCAGGGAGGTCGAGGACGGTTCCCAGTCGAGCTCCCGGCGTGCTCGTTCGGTGGCCAGCAGCGGCAGCCTCAGGACCGCGTCGAAGAGGTCCGGGGAGGCCGCCGCGACCCGGAGCCGCCAGGCCGCCGAGAGCAGACCCCGCGCCGCGCCGCTCGGTACCTTCACGGGCCGGGCGTCCAGGAGCGAGGCGAGCGCGGCGGAGTCGACCACCGGGTCCGCGGCGATGTTGAACGCGCCCCGGACGTCCCGTACCAGCGCGCGGCGATAGGCGTCGGCCGCGTCGTCGGTGTGCATCGCCTGGAAGCGCAGCCCGTCCAGGTTTGGCAGGAGCGGCAGCAGATCGGGACGGAACAGCCAGCCGGGGAAGAACCGGCCCGCGAAGATCCGCCGCTGCTCGCTCGCCGACTCCTCCTTGAAGAGGAAACAGGGCCGCATCCGCACCACCCGGGTCTGCGGATGGTCACGCTCGAAGGTGTCCAGGACGCGTTCCAGATATGCCTTCTCACGGGTGTACGCGGCCCCCGGCCAGCCATGGGTCGGCCAGGCCTCCGAGACGGGCGCGCCGTTCCCCGGCCCGGGGGAGTAGGCGCCGACGGACGAGGCGTACACCAGGGCCGGTACGTGCGCCGCCGCCACCGCGTCGAAGACCCGCAGCGCCCCGAGGACGTTGGTCCGCCAGGTCGCGGCCGGGTCGTGGGTCGGCTGGAATTGCCAGGCCAGATGTACGACGGCGTCCGCGTCCTCGATGTACCCCGCGAGCCGCGGCTCGTCGCCCTCCAGTGAGAGGTCCACCTCGGCCCACTCGGCCTTCTCCAGCGACAGCGTGGGTCTGCGCCGGGCCAGACCGAGGACGTGGGCGACCTGCGGCTCCCGCTCCAGAGCGCGGATCAGACTCGTCCCGACATTGCCCGTGGCGCCCGTGACGACGACCTTCAGTCCCTCACTCGCCTTCATGGAATCGACCTTCCGCCATCACGGGCTGCGGCGCACGCCGGACGGGGGTCGTGACGGACCGTGGTCGTATGGGTCGCGCGGGTGACGTGTCGCCCCGAATATGGAGCGACGGAGGGAGGGGGTCGCGCCAGGAGGAAAGATGTTGCTGCCCGACAGAAACACGATCGACCGGCTGCTGCGGCACTACCGGACCCAGGAACGGGTGGTCCTGGCCAGGCCCTGCGACCTGTCGATCCGCCGTCGCTTCGAGGACACGGCGTACACGCTGTGCGTGCTGATGGGGGAGCGGACCGCGCGGGAGGCCGTGCACGCCGCCGAACGGTACATCGGGAGCGCGAGCCCCGCGCCCCGCCAGACACTGGAAAGACTCCCCGGTTCGTGACGCGGGATTTCCTGACGCGCGTTCCCGTTCCGATGGGGCGAACCGCGCGTTCCGGGGCATGAAAGGGATAGACGCCGGGCAGCCGGACAGACGCTTGGACGAGTCCGAGTCCCGAGTCCGAGTCCCGAGTCCGAGTCCCGAGTCCGAGTACGAGTACGAGTACGAGTTACGAGTACGGAGGGAGGCGGGTGATCCGATGACGCCGGAGCGCTTCGCGGTCACGGCCGAGCCAGGCCCCCAGCCCGGTGCCGTGGTGCTCTCCCTCACGGGGGAGCTCGACCACGACACGGCGGACACCCTGCGGCTGGCGCTGGAGGAACGGAACGGCGCGACGCGGATCCTGGTCGACTGCGAGGGGCTGAGCTTCTGCGACTCGACCGGCCTGAACGTACTGCTGCGAGCCCGCCTCCAGGCCCTGGAGGCCGGCGGCCGGCTGGAACTCGCGGGGCTGCGCCCGCCCGTCTCGCGGATGTTCGAGATCACGGGGGCGCGGACCGTGTTCCGCGTGTACGAGAACGTGGCCGAGGCGCTCACCGACCGGCGGGCGGGCGGCTGAAGCGCGATGGCGGAGGGAGTCGTGGGCGGGAACGCCGGGGACGAGGATCAGGTCCGGCGGCTGGTGCTGTTCGGGACCAAGGGCGTCGTCATGCGCTGCCGTGACTTCACGGCGGCGGCGCTCGCGGACTGGGGCTGGCTCCCGGCCGAGGCGGAAGCCGGGGACGGGGATGACGTCGACGGCGAAGGCGGGGCGCCGGACGCGGAGGCTCGGGAGCGGGCCGAGGACGTCCTGCTCCTGGTCTCCGAGGTGGTCACCAACGCCTGCCTGCACGCCGACGGCCCCGAAGAGCTGGTTCTGCGCCACCGCGACGACCACCTGCGCGTCGAGGTGTCCGACGCCAGCCCCGAGCACCCGAGGCGACGGCAGCCCCGGGCGCCCTCGCTGCCCGGCGGTCACGGCCTGATGGTCCTGGACCGGCTCGCGGGGGCCTGGGGCTCCGAGCCGCGCGAGGGCGGCAAGGTCGTCTGGCTGGAGGTCAGCCGCCCGTCCCGCCCGCCGTGGCGCCCCCGCTGAGCGGTCGGTGCTCGGCGCGGTCCGCCGGGCGGTTCGTCCGGTGCTCGGCGTGGTCCGCCGGGCGGTTCGTCCGATGCTCGGCGTGGTCCGCCGGGCGGTTCGTCCGATGCTCGGCGTGGTCCGCCGGGCGGCTCGTCCGATGCTCGGCGTGGTCCTCCAGGAGGCCCGTCCGGAGCTCGTCGAGGATCCGGGCGAGCAGCCGGGAGATGTGCATCTGCGAGAGCCCGAGCCGCTCCCCGATCTCCGCCTGCGTCAGCTCCTCGCCGAACCGCAGCGCGAGGATCCTGCGGTCCCGCGCGTCGAGCCCCGCGACCAGCGGCTTGAGCGACTCCAGCGCGTCGATCAGCTCGAAGGCCCGCTCCTCCGTGCCGAGCCGCCGGGAACCGGCGGTCACGGCCGTCTCGTCGTCCCCGGACGGGGTGTCGAGCGAGCGGGCGACATAGCCGTTCGATGCCTGCTCGCCCTCGGCCACGCTCTCCTCGTCGAGGTGCAGATGGGCGGCGAGCTCGGCCCGGGTCGGCCGCCGACCGAGCCGCTGCTCCAGGGTGTCGACCGCCTTCGCCATCTCGATCCGCAGCTCCTGGAGCCGGCGCGGCACCTGGACAGCCCAGCTGGTGTCCCGGAAGAACCGTTTCATCTCGCCGACGATCGTGGGCAGCGCGAAGGCCGAGAACTCCACCTCCCGACCCGTTTCGAATCGGTCGATGGCCTTGATCAGACCGATCGTGCCGACCTGGACGATGTCCTCCGTCGGCTCGGCCCGGTTCCGGAAGCGCCGGGCGGCGAACTTCACCAGGCTCAGGTTCAGCTCGACCAGGGTGTTCCGTACGTACGCGTGCTCGGGCGTGCCCTCCTCCAGCGTCTCCAGCCGGGCGAAGAGCGCGGTGGAGAGCGTCTGGGCGTCGCTGGTGCTCACCTCGGTGGGCCGGTCCATCTGCGGCAGACCGTCCAGCGCGCGTTCACGCACGGCCGCCGCCGGATCGACTGTTCCGCGGCTTGTGACGGAGGACTTACGGGTGGTGGACATATGGCGTCCTGTTCGAGCGTCCTGAAGGAAACATTCCCTTTTCGGATGGTTTGACACCGTTCGCCCGGGCAGCGGCCCCCTATGACGACGACGGGACGAGAGGACACCGGGCTCGCCCGCCGCTACGAACTGCGCGAGGGTCCGGGCGTGGTGGGGGAGTGCCGCGACCTGACCCGTCAGGCGCTGCGCGACTGGTTCGGGCCGGTCGGCGGCGCACGGGAGGTGCTCGTCGAGGACGTCCTGCTGCTGGTGTCGGAGGTCGTCACCAACGCGTACACGCACGGTGGCAGACCGTACGAACTCCGCCTCGACGGCACCGGCGGGCGGCTCTGGGTCCAGGTCAGCGACACGAGTCCGGTCCGGCCGCGCCCGCACGGCCCGCACAGCGCGAGCCGGTCCTCCGGGCACGGCCTCTACCTGCTCGAACGGCTCTCGACGGCCTGGGGATGGCTGCCGCGCGGCGAGGGGAAGGCGGTCTGGTTCGAGGTGGTTGTCACCGACGGTGCCGCCACGCCGGGCCGTGCCTAGAGTGGAGGAGCGGGACGGACGCGGCCCACCCGGACGCGTACGACCCGCAGGGAACGCGTACCGGCCCAGTACCGGCCACGCATCGGCCCTGCACCGGACCCTGGCAGGTCGAGCAGGACCCCTGGGCGGCTGACCCGCACCGGGGCCCGTACAGGACCAGCACCGGGCAGACCCGCACCGGGCAGGCCCGTGCCGGACCCGTACCGCTCCCGTACCGCTCCCGTACCCCTCCGTGCAGCGGGAGGACCGCGATGGAGAGTTCCCCCCGGCCGGGGGCCGCCGACGAGCCCCGCGTGCCGCCCGATCCGCTCGGCCAGGACGGGCTCGGCAGGTTGCTGGCCGGGCTCACCGCCGTCCGCGACGGGGACCTCTCCGTCCGGCTCCCGGAGTCCGCCGGGGGCATCCTCGGCGAGATAGCGGCCGTCTACAACGACATGGTCGACCGGCTCTCCCTGGTCACCTCCGAGGTCACCCGGGTCGCCAGCGAGGTCGGCGGGCAGGGTCTGCTCGGCGGCCGGGCGCGCGAGCCGCGCGTCAGCGGCGTGTGGCGTGAACTGACCTCCGGCGTCAACACCATGGCCGACAACCTGACCTCCCAGGTCCGCTCCATCGCCCAGGTCGCCACCGCCGTGGCTCAGGGCGACCTCAGCCGGAAGATCAGGGTCGACGCCCGGGGCGAGATCCTGGAGCTGAAGGAGACCATCAACACGATGGTCGACCGGCTTTCCTCCTTCGCCGAGGAGGTCACCCGGGTGGCCCGTGAGGTCGGTACGGAGGGCAAACTCGGCGGCCAGGCCACCGTCCGGGGAGTCTCCGGTACCTGGAAGGACCTCACGGACAACGTCAACTCCATGGCCGACAACCTCACCAACCAGGTCCGCAACATCGCCCAGGTGACCACGGCCGTCGCCCAGGGCGACCTCACCAGCCGTATCGACGTCTCGGCGCGCGGCGAGATCCTGGAGCTCAAGACCACCATCAACACCATGGTCGACCAGCTGTCCTCGTTCGCCGCCGAGGTCACCCGGGTGGCCCGCGAGGTCGGTACGGAGGGCAAACTCGGCGGCCAGGCCGAAGTGGAGGGCGTCTCCGGCACCTGGAAACGGCTCACCGAGAACGTCAACGAACTCGCCGGCAACCTGACCCGGCAGGTCCGGGCCATCGCCGAGGTCACCAGCGCCGTCGCCGAGGGCGACCTCACCCGCTCCATCACCGTCGAGGCCCCCGGCGAGGTCGGCGACCTGCGGGACAACATCAACGCCATGGTCGAGTCGCTGCGCGCCACCACCCGCGCCAACGAGGACCAGGACTGGCTCAAGACCAACATCGCCCGGGTCGCCGGCCTCATGCAGGGCACGCGCACCCTGCCCGACATCGCCGAACTCATCATGACCGAGGTGCCGCCGCTGGTCTCCGCCCAGTACGGCGCGTTCTTCCTCGCCCGCCACGACGACCGCGGCACCGAACTCGTCGTGACCGCCTCCTACGGGTCCCCCGACGACCCGGCCGCCCCGCCGCGCCGCTTCCGCCTCGGCCAGTCGCTCGTCGGCCAGGCCGCCCGCGACCGGCGCACCCTCGTCGTGGAGGGCGTGCCGGCCGGCTACGCCACCATCGCCTCCGCCGCCGGATCCGGCGACCCCGCCATGCTGGTCGTCCTGCCGATCGTCGTGGAGGACCAGGTCCTCGGCGCCGTCGAACTCGCCTCGCTCCGGCCCTTCACGGCCCTCCACCGCGACTTCCTCGAACAGTTCGTGGAGACCGCGGGTGCCGTCGTCAGCTCGCTCGTCGCCAACCTCCGTACCGACGAACTCCTCGGCCAGTCCCAACGGCTCACCGACGAACTGCGCTCCAGTTCCCAGGAGTTGCAGGATCGACAGCGCGAACTCCAGCGCTCCAACGCCGAACTGAAGGAGAAGGCGGCCCTGCTCGCAGAACGCAACCAGGACATCGAGTCCAAGAACCTCGTCATCGAACAGGCCCGCCAGGAACTGGAGGCGCGCGCCCAGCAGCTCTCCCGTACCTCCATGTACAAGTCCGAGTTCCTCGCCAACATGAGCCACGAGCTGCGCACCCCGCTCAACAGCCTGCTGATCCTGGCCCGGTTGCTCGCCCAGAACCCGGAGGGCAACCTGACGGAGAAACAGGTCGACTACGCCGAGGTCATCCACTCCGCCGGCTCCGACCTGCTCCAGCTGATCAACGACATCCTCGACCTGTCCAAGGTGGAGGCGGGCAAGATGGACATCCGGCCCGAACGCTTCCCCCTCCACCAGCTCCTGGAGTACCTGGAGGCGACCTTCGGACCGGTGGCCGACGAGCGCGGGCTGACCTTCTCCATCACCGTCTCCTCCGACGTGCCCGAGGAACTCACCACCGACGAGTCGCGGTTGCGGCAGATCCTGCGCAACCTGCTCTCCAACGCCCTGAAGTTCACCGAGGAGGGCGGAGTGGAGTTCGTCATCGAGTACGCCGACGAGGACGAGCCGCCCGTCGCGCTGCGCGGCGGCGGGCCCGTGCTCGCCTTCCGCGTCGCCGACACCGGGGTCGGCATCCCCGCCGAGCGCCTGGACGAGATTTTCGGCGCCTTCCAGCAGGGTGACGGAACCGCGGCCCGCCGCTACGGCGGCACCGGACTCGGGCTCTCCATCAGTCGCGAGGTGGCCGGGCTCCTCGGCGGCGCCCTCGACGTCCGCTCCGCACCCGGGAAGGGCAGCCGGTTCACGTTCTACCTGCCGGCCCCCCGGCCCGCCCCGTCGGTGGTGCGCGGCGGCGAGCCGGGTGCGGGTGCGGGCGTGTCCGCCGCCGACGCCGACCGGGCCGCCGGCGCCGCCGGGACCGTCCCCGACGACGGCCAGGACCCCGTGACGGCCGGCCACACCGTCCTCGTGGTCGACGACGACGTACGCAACGTCTACGCGCTCACCGAGGTGCTCGAAGGCCACGGCGTCCGCGTCCTCCAGGCCGACACCGGCCGGGCGGGGCTCGCCCTCCTGGAGGCGCACGACGAGGTCGAACTCGTCCTGATGGACGTGATGATGGCGGGCCTGGACGGCTACGCCACCACCGGAGCGATCCGCGACCTCCCCAGGCACCATCACCTCCCCGTCATCGCCGTCACCGCGAAGGCCATGCCGGGCGACCGCGCCCGCGCCCTCGCGGCCGGCGCCAGCGACTACGTCGCGAAGCCGGTGGACGCCGACGAACTGATGGCCAAGATCCGCCAATGGCTGACCACGCCGGCCACGTGATCGGGGCGCCCGTCGCCGTACGAGACCGGTCCCGTCACCGTACGCGCACGGCCACGACGCTCGTGTCGTCGTCCGTGTCGCCGGCGGCGGTGTCGAGGAGCCACTCGACCTGCTCGTTCGGCGGGTGGCCACTCAGGGCCTCGGCCTGTGCGGCGAGCTGGGCGAGCCCCTCGTCCAGTCCGTCGTGGCGGCGTTCGATCAGCCCGTCCGTGTACAGCAGCAGGGTGTCACCGGGCCGCAACGCCGTGCGCCGCTCCTCGTACGCGTACGAGGGCACCGCGCCCAGCAGGATGTCGTGCGGCGGGTCCAACAGCCGCGCCTCGCCGTCCCGTACGAGCAGCAGCGGAAGGTGTCCCGCGCTCGACCAGACGAGTTCCCGGTCCGCCGGGTCGTACAGCGCGCAGACCGCCGTCGCCGTCGGGTGGCCGCTCGTGCGCAGCGCCACCTCGTTGAGCCACTCCATCAGCCGCCGCGGCGACTCCCCCGTGCAGGCGAGGCCGCGCTGGGCGTTGTGCAGCGCCACCATGCCGGTCACCGACTCGATGCCGTGCCCGGCCACGTCCCCGACCGCGACGAGGATCTTCCCCGAGGGCAGCGGCTGGACGTCGTACCAGTCGCCGCCCACCCGGTACTCCTCGGCCGCCGGCCGGTACCGGGCCGCCACCACCAGACCGGGGAACTCCTGCAGGTCCGGCACCTCGGGCACGATCGCCTGCTGGAGCTGGAGCGCGATCTGGTGCCGGAGCTCGGCCCGCGTCCGTACGGCCGTCAGCTGGTCGAACGTCGCGTTCAGCGCCGCCTCGACACGACGGCTCGCCGACACGTCCTGGTAGACCCCGGCGAAGCCCGTGACCGTTCCGGCGTCGAGGAGCGGCTCGGCCGCCACCCGCACATGGCGGACCGTTCCGTCGGCGAGCACGATCCGCAGCACCGTCTGCGCCCCGGTGCGCCACTCCGTCAGCGCCCTGAGCAGGTCGGTCAGCGCCGCCCCGTCCTCCGGGTGCACCATCCCGCGCAACCCGAGCAGCGGTACGGGAGGTTCGTCACGGGCCCGGCCGAAGAGCGCGTACGCCTGCTCCGACCACACCGAGCCGCCGTCGCTCAGGCTGTCCTGGAACAGGGCCACGCTCTGCAGCCGCGCCACAGCGCGCTCCGTCGCAAGCCCCGGATCGGTGGCGGCGTGCCACAGCACCACCGTCCGCTCGCTCCCGGCCGGCAGCACCCGTACGTCGAGCAGCGGCGGGGGGTCTTCTTCGCCGGCCCGGTCCTCGGACCCCGGGGGCCCCGACGCCGGGAGCCTGGGCACGCGCTGGGTGCGCGCCGTCCGGTGGGCGCGCCGGGCCAGATGGGCGAGGTCGGCGTGGGCCTGGGGGAAGGCGAGCGCCAGGGACCGGTCCTCGGACGGTGGCGCGCCGCCGAGGGCCGCGACGGCGTACTCGTTGAGGTGCTCGACCGTCGGTCGCGCCGCCGGCGCGACCACCCGGAGCAGCATCGCCGGATGGACCAGGGAGTCGAGGACGTCCACCAGGGCCGGAACGGCCGAGGCCGGCGAGTCGGCCGCGTCGAGGACGGTGCCCGCCACCTCGGTCAGCCCCACCAGGGCCTTTCTCAGGGCCGGGTCGAAGGCGGTCGGCCCCGGCCAGGCGACCAGGGCCAGGCCCACCGTCGCCCCGCGCGACCGCAGGGCGAGGACCGCCCGCGCCGAGCGCCGCGTGGGGCCCGGCAGCACCTCCCCGGCCTCCGCACCGTCGGCCAGCCAGACGGGACCGCCGTCGGAGAGGACCGAGCGGAAGGCGGGCGGGGCGGCCGGGGGGATCCACTGCCAGGCCGCCGCCTCCGCCGCTCCGACGCCGGCGTGCCCGGCCAGGCGCAGACAGCCCCAGGCGTCGCGGCGCCAGAGCCACAGGCTCTCCGCGCCGAGCGGGGCGAGGCCGCCCTCCAGCAGCGCGCGTGCCGCCTCGCCGACGGTGTCCGTCGTCTCGGCCGCGGTGGCCGCCCGCCGTGCCCGCCGCTCGTCGGGGGTGCTGAAGACGACGGGCTCGGCGGGGGCGGGCTCGGCCCGCACGGCGGCGGCCGGGTCCGTCCCCGACATGCCGGCGACGCCGTTGACGATGTCGGCGGAGAGGTCCTCGACGCCGAGGCCGGTGGCATGGGAGAGGGCGGCCAGGTGCTCCGCCGCGTCGGCGGGGGAGGCGCCGAGCTGGGCCGCGAGGACGCCGGTGGCCAGATCGATCAGATGCCGGCGGGTGAGTTCGGCGCGCAGGCGTCTGTTCTCGGCCGCGAGGCCGCTGGTGCCGGGCCCTTCGGGCCCCGCCGCGGACGTCGTCACGACTCCTGCCGTCCCTCCACCGGGTGGGTTGTCCGGGATGATCGTGTCCGCTCCGGATTCTACCGTTCTGGACCGGTGCCGGGTGTGTTCCGCCGCTGCGTGCGGGTACCCGCCTGGGCGGAACGGATCCGGTGCCCGGGCGGGTATGGGATCCAGGTGGGTGTGGGAGGTGTGCGGCGATGGACGAGGCCCGGCTCTCGCAGCGCGAGCGGCGCATCCTGGCCGAGATCGAGCAGGCGCTCAGCGAGGACGTGTCACTGGAGCGCGGAATGCGGACGATGAGCCGGAAGAGGCCGAGAGTCCGCCGGGCCGCCGCTGGTGCCGGCGGCGCCGGCCGCCCGGGCCGCCGCCACGCCCTGGCCCTCTCCGTCTCCCTGCTCGGCATGCTGACCCTCGGCCTGCTGGTCCTGGCGGTCGCCACCGGCGAGCCCGTCCTGATCTGGGCCTTCGCGGCCGCCTGGGTGCTGACCCTGACCGGGCTGCTACGCCTCGTCATCCGCTGGTCCCACCGGCTGCGGCCGAAGTCCTGGCCGAACTGACCCCACACGGAGGAGCGTGTCATGCCCCGCGGATCGAGCTCCAAGCGCGAACGCCAGTACGAGCACATCAAGGAGAGCGTCCTGGAACGGGGCGAGAGCGAGAAGCGCGCCAAGGAGATCGCGGCGCGCACGGTCAACAAGGAACGCGCCCGCTCGGGCGAGTCCGAGACCGCGAGCCGCACGTCGACGGAGGACATGTCCTCCGGGCGGCGCGGCGGGCAGCGCTCGCACAGCGGCGCCGAGGGCCCGACGTACGACCAGCTGTACGCCGAGGCACAGCGGCGCGGCGTTCACGGCCGCTCGTCCATGGACAAGGCGGAGTTGAAGCGCGCCCTCGGGCGTTGAGGCGGTTGCCGGAGGTCTGCCGGTCGTCGGCCAGGGCCCGTTGTCAGTGGTGCCCGGCACGATGGACACCATGACGACGACTCCGGTTCTCGCCGATGCCGCCGCGTACGCGCGTGCGGTCGAGGATGCCACGCACGCCGCTGCCGCCTACTACGCGGGCGGTACGTCCGCGTTGGACGACGACGCCTACGACAGCCTCGCCCGCGCGATAGCGATCTGGGAGGCCGACCACCCCGACCAGGTGCGTGCCGACTCCCCGACCGGCAAGGTCGCCGGGGGCGCGGCGACCGGGGACGTACCGCACACGCGGCCGATGCTCTCGCTGGACAACGTCTTCTCCGCCGAGCAGTTCACCGCCTGGGCCGCCTCGCTGGAGCGCCGGATCGGCCGGACCGTGGAGCGGTGGAGCGTGGAGCCCAAGCTCGACGGACTCGCGATCGCCGCGCGCTACGACCGGGGACGGCTCGCGCGGCTCGTCACGCGCGGCGACGGCACGGCCGGGGAGGACGTGTCGCACGCCGTCGGGACGATCGTCGGTCTGCCCGAGCGGCTCGCCGAGCCCCTCACGGTCGAGGTCCGCGGCGAAGTGCTGATGACCACGGAGCAGTTCGAGGCGGCCAACCCGGTCCGGGTGGCCCACGGCGGCGAGCCGTTCGCCAACCCCCGCAACGCGGCGGCGGGCACCCTGCGCGCCAAGGACCGCCCGTACCGGGTCGAGATGACCTTCTTCGCCTACGACATGCTGCCGCTGGACGCGCCGCGTGCGCCGGGCGGCGACGGGGAGGCGGGCGCGGGCCTGGGCGTGGCCGGCCTCGGCGAGGCGGCCCACAGCGAGCTGCTCGCGCGGGCCGCCGCCCTCGGACTGCACACCTCGGGCGCCACGGCCGTCCCCGGCCGGATGGTGAACGGCGTGGCGGAGGTCCTGGCCCGGGTGGAGGAGATCGCGGCGCTCCGTCCTGAACTGCCGTTCGGGATCGACGGGATAGTCGTCAAGGCCGACCTCGCCGCCGACCGCCGCGAGGCCGGCGAGGGCTCCCGCGCCCCGCGCTGGGCGATCGCGTACAAGCTCCCCGCCGTGGAGAAGGTCACCCGGCTCCTCGCCGTCGAATGGAACGTCGGCCGTACGGGCGTCATCGCGCCGCGCGCCGTCCTGGAGCCGGTGGACATCGACGGCAGCACCGTCACGTACGCCACCCTGCACAACCCCTCCGACATCACCCGGCGCGATCTGCGCCTCGGTGACCAGGTCATGGTCCACAAGGCGGGCGACATCATTCCGCGCGTCGAGGCGCCCGTGGCCCACCTGCGGACCGGCGACGAGCGGCCGATCGAGTTCCCGGAGGCCTGCCCGCAGTGCGGCTCGGAGATCGACCGCAGCGAGCAGCGCTGGCGGTGCGCCCAGGGCCGGAACTGCCACCTCGTGGCCTCTCTCTCGTACGCCGTCGGCCGCGACCAGCTCGACATCGAGGGGCTCGGCGCGACCCGGATCGTCCAGCTGGTCGAGGCCGAGCTCGTCGCCGACGTGGCCGATCTCTTCACCCTCACCCGCGAGCAGCTCCTCGGCCTGGACCGAATGGGGGAGACCAGCACGGACAACCTGCTCGCCGCGCTCGCCACCGCCCGCACCCGACCGCTCTCCCGAGTCCTGTGCGCCCTCGGCATCCGGGGCACGGGGCGCTCCATGTCCCGCCGGATAGCCCGCCACTTCGCCACGATGGACGCCGTCCGCGCGGCGGACGCGGAGGCGATGCGGACGGTCGAGGGCATCGGGACGGAGAAGGCGCCGGTGATCGTCGCCGAGCTGGCCGAACTGGCCGCGGTGGTCGACAAGCTCGTCGCCGCCGGGGTGAACATGACCGAGCCCGGAGCCACCCCGCCTCCCCCGCCGGGAACCACGTCCGGCGCGGACGCCGCCGACCCCGCCGCGGCCTCCAACGCCTCTGCCGACCCAGCCGCCCCGGCCGGCCCGCTCGCGGGGCTGTCGGTGGTCGTCACCGGAGCCATGACCGGACCGCTGGCCGCCCTGAGCCGCAATCAGATGAACGAGCTGATCGAGCGCGCCGGGGGCAGGTCCTCCTCCAGCGTCTCGCAGCGCACCGGGCTCGTCGTCGCGGGCGAGAAGGCCGGCTCCAAGCGGACCAAGGCCGAGGGACTGGGCATCCGCCTGGTGGCCCCGGAGGAGTTCGCCGAGCTGCTCGGAGACTTCCTGCCGGCCTGAAGGGCCTGACCGGAGGGCCCGTCACATCCCGCCGTCGCCCCGCCGGGTCGACCGGCGGCGCCAGAGCCAGAGCGAGAGGGCAGCGCCGAGCGACGCCCCCACCAACGCCAGCGGAAGGCCCGCCCAGGGACCGGAGGGCACGTCGTCGCGGGAGACGGACTTCCGTGGTGCGCTGAGCACGGCCAGGTCCTCGGAGACCGCCGCCGCACCCGTGCGCCGTTCGGTACCCGCGGGCCGGTCCCCGGACCGGCCGGCGTCGCCACGGGCCTCCGGACCCGCCTGGGGAACGGACTCCGCCGCCTTGCTCTCGCGGGGCTTCGCCGCCGGCTTCCCCGTCGCCTTTTTCAACTGCCGGTCCTTCGACCGGCCCAGTACCGGCGTGGGTGCCAGGGAGCCCACCGGCTGGACCCGGCCCGCCGCGTCGAAGCCCCAGTCGAGGAGCGTCCGCGCCTCCTCGTACACCGCGAGCCCTCCGCCCGACTGCGGGTTCATCACGGACACGACCAGCGTCCGTGAGCCCCGTCGCGCGGCGGCGATCAGGGTGTTGCCCGCGTTGCTGGTGTAGCCGTTCTTCACGCCGATCAGCCCCGGATAGCGGGCCACCCCGCCGGCCCCGGTCAGCAGCCGGTTGGTGTTCCGGATGCCGTACGACCAGCCCCCCGCGGGGAAGTTCGCGTACGGCGTGGAGCAGTACCGGACGAACGCCGGATCCTGCAGCCCGGCACGGCCGAAGACCGCCAGGTCGTACGCCGAGGACACCTGGCCCGGCGCGTCGTACCCGTCCGGGGAGACCACACGGGTGTCGCGCGCCCCCAGCGCGCGTGCCTTCTCCTGCATCTGACGGGCCATGGACTCCCAGCCGCCGTTCATCGCCGCCAGCACCCGCACCGCATCGTTCCCCGAACTGAGGAAGACCCCGTTCCACAGGTCGGACACCTTGTACGTGAGGCCGGCCTTGACCCCGACCATGCTGCTGCCGCTGCCGATCCCCGTCAGTTCCGACTCGGAGACGGTGTGCCGCTCCTCCTGCTCGACGCGGGGGAGCGCGGTCACGGCGAACAGGGTCTTCAGCGTGCTGGCGGGCGGCAGCCGCCGGTGCGCGTTCCGCGCCCCCAGGACCTCGCCCGTGGAGGCGTCCGCCACCAGCCAGGACAGCGCGGAGACGGAGTCCGGCGCGGCCGGCGCGCCGGACAAGGGCTGGACCTGGGCGCCCGAGCGGTACAGCCGGGCGGGATCGACGAAGCGTTCGGCAGGAGGCGTGGGTTCGGTGACGGAGGACGCCGTGGCCGCCGGGACGGGCAGCACGAGCAGCAGCGCCGTGGCACCGGCGGCAACATGACGGACAGCTGACATGACGATCATTCAGCCACCGTAGAAAGGGCTGACGGCACCCGCAGATCGAAGTGCGCCGACCGGCGTACGCCGAGTGCCGTATGGGCGTGTCGGGGGAGAGCTGGGGAGTGGTGCGGTGAGGAGTGGCGGGGCGGCGGGCGGTGACTGTCGTCCGCCGCACACCCCACCCCCGCCGCACACCCCAGCCCCGCCGCACACCCCACCCCCGCCGCACGCCCCGCCTCTGCCCCCGGCCCTGCCCGCCGGGGCCCCAGGCGCGCCCTCGTGGGCAGGCGGTGTCCGCGGTGTCCGTGGGGCACGGCATGCTGGTGACGTGTCCTCACTTCCGCACCCGAGCACGCCCGTTCCGCCGGAACCCCAGGAGCGCCGCCCCGCGCCCGATCCACAGGGCACGCCCTTCGGCGTGCCCGCGTTCCGGACCGAACGGCAACCACCCCCCGCCCCCGTCGGCCACATGATCGTCTGCGGGGACGACGCCCTCGCCCACCGGCTGGCCGGCGAGCTCCACGACGTGTACGGGGAGCGGATCACCCTCCTCGTCCCCGCGCGGAGCGAAAGCCCGCAGCAGCTCACCGGCCGCCCCGGCCGTGCCGCCTCGCTCTTCGGCCGGGTCACGGCCGCCGTCACGCGCACGCCCGCGGCCGGCGGGCAGGCGGACCATCTCGGCAGGCCGGAGGGCCGGTCGATCCGGGTGGTGGAGACGACCGAGGTGGACGACACGGTCCTGATCGACGCGGGTGTGGAGCGGGCCGCCGCGCTCGCCCTCGTCCACGACGACGACGAGACGAACATCCGGGGCGCGCTCGCCGCGCGCCGGCTCAACCCGAGGCTGCGGCTGGTCATCCGGCTCTACAACCGCAAGCTCGGCCAGCATCTGGAGACGCTCCTCGACCAGGCCGCCGCCGTCGCCGAACCCGGTCTCGACCCCAAGGAACTCGACGCCGCGACGACCGTCCTCTCGGACGCGTACACGGCGGCCCCCGCGCTCGCGGCCACCGCGGTCGCCGGTACGAGCAAGGTCGTCCAGGCCGGCGGACTGCTCCTGCACGCCGTCGAGCGGACCCCGCCCGCCCGTGGCGAGGTCGCCGACCCGGGACTGTGCACGCTCGCCCTGCTGTCGGCGACCACGAACGACCCGGCCGGCGTCGAGGGCTCGGAACGCAGCGGCCCCCAGGGGCCCCTGCTCCTGCCCGACGACCGGGCCGTCGCCGCCGCCCCAGGCCGCGGCACGGTCGCCCTCGAAGCGATCACGTACGCCGGCCCCACCCTGTCCGCCAAGCGGTTCGGCGCCTCCGTGCTGCCGGTGGGCTCCCTGTTCTCCCGCCGCCTGCGCTGGTCGCTCGCGGGCGTCACCGCCGCCGTCGGGGCGATCGCCCTCGCCACCTGGCTGACCACCGGCCACCACCCGCTGCACGCCGCCTATCTCACCCTCCTCGACCTCTTCGCCATCGGAGATCCGGCCGTCGACGAGACGACCGGCCGGCAGGTGCTCCAGATCCTCGCGGGCTTCGTCGGGCTCCTCCTCATGCCGGTTCTCATCGCGGGCATCCTGGAGGCCCTCGGCACCTTCCGTACCGCCACCTCGCTGCGCCGCCCGCCCCGCGGCCTCTCCGGTCACGTGGTGCTCCTGGGCCTCGGCAAGGTCGGTACCCGGGTCCTCGCCCGGCTGCGCCGGCTGGACATCCCCGTCGTCTGCGTCGAGTCCGACCCCGAGGCCCGCGGTATCGCGCTGGCCCGCCGGCTGCGCGTGCCCACCGTCATCGGAGACGTCACCGACGAGGGTGTCCTGGAGGCCGCCCGGATCCACCGGGCCGACGCCCTGCTCGCGCTGACCAGCATCGACATCACCAACCTGGAGGCCGCGCTCTCCGCGCGGTCCGTCAAGCCCGACCTCCGGGTCGCGCTGCGGCTGTACGACGACGACTTCGCCACCGCCGTCTACCGGACGCTGCGCGCCGCCCACCCCGAGGCCCTGACCCGCAGCCGCAGCGTCTCGCACCTGGCGGCGCCCGCCTTCGCGGGCGCCATGATGGGCCGCCAGATCCTGGGGGCGATCCCGGTGGAGCGCCGTGTGCTGCTCTTCGCGGCGGTCGAGGCGGCGGGCAACCCGCTCCTGGAGGGCCGTACGGTGGCCGAGGCCTTCCGCCCGGGAGCCTGGCGGATCATTGCCCGTGCGACCGGGTCGGCGCCGCTCGGCAGGCACGCGGCGGGCCTGGTCTGGCAGCTGGAGCCGGACCGTGTCCTCGGTGCCGGCGACCGGGTCCTCGTCGCCACCACCCGCCGCGGTCTGGCCGAACTCCTCGGCCGCCACCCCCGGCCGCCGCGTCAGGACCGGCCGGATACCGCCCGTCACGGGATGGATCGGCCGTAGGATCTCGACGCACACGCGCGTCGCTCCGGTCCGTCCTCGCCCCAGGGAGAGCCCGTTGAACGCAACGCCGTACCGCCTCGACCCCACCGGTGGCTGCCCGCACGCGGCCAACGCCCGGCTGCTGGCTCAGGGTGCCGTGACCCCGCTGGTGCTGCCCGGGGAGGTCGAGGGCATGGCCGTGCTCGGTCACGACGCGCTGCGCGACTTCCTCGCCCATCCCGAAGTCGCCAAGAGCGCCGGCCACTTTACCGCCCTGACCGAGGGCCGTATCCCCGACGGCTGGCCGCTGCGTACCTTCGCCACCGTCCAGGGCATGACCACCGCCGACGACGCCGACCACCGCCGGTTGCGCTCCCTGGTCAGCAAGGCGTTCACCGCCCGCCGCGTCGAAGCGCTGCGGCCCCGGATCGAGACCCTCACCGCCGGCCTCCTGGACCGGCTGGCCGAGGCGGCCGACGCGGGCGACGGTGTCGCCGACCTGCGCCGCCACTTCGCCCTGCCGCTGCCTCTCGGTGTCATCTGCGAACTCCTCGGCGTCGATGAGGAGTACCAGGAGCGGCTGCACGACCTCTCCAACCAGGTCGTCGCCACGGACATCGGACCCGAGCAGGCCGTGGCGGCCAACCGGGAGCTCCTGGGTGTTCTCACCGCCATCGCGGCAGACCGCGCCCGCCGACCCGGTGACGACCTCACCAGCGCGCTGATCGCCGCGCGCGACGAGGGCGGCGACCGGCTCAGTCAGCCGGAACTCATCGGCACCCTGGTCCTGATGATCATCGCCGGTCACGAGACGACGCTGAACCTCGTCACCAACGCCGTCCGCGCCCTGTGCGCGTACCGGGACCAGCTCGCCCACCTCGCGGCGGGGCGCGCCGACTGGTCCGACGTGGTCGAGGAGACCCTGCGCTGGGACAGCCCGGTGAGCTACTTCCCGTTCCGCTATCCCACGCGCGACCTGACCGTCGACGGCACGCTCATCCCGAAGGGCACCCCGGTCCTGGCGGGATACTCGGCGGCCGGTCGGGACACGAAGGCCCACGGCCCGGACGCGGACCGCTTCGACATCACCCGCGCCCCCGCCGCCAAACACCTCTCCCTGGGCCACGGCCCCCACTTCTGCATGGGTGCACCGCTCGCCCGCCTGGAGGCGACGATCGCCCTGGAGGCGCTTTTCATCCGCTTCCCCGACCTCGACCTGGCCGTCCCCGAGGAGGACCTGCCCCGACACGCGAGCTTCGTCGGCAACAGCGTCCGCACCCTCCCCGTACGCCTCGCCCGCTAGGGCCTGTCCGACCCTGATCCGCCGGACAGGCCCTACTAGCCCCCGTACGGTTCACCGGCGCCCTCACCCCGCCCGGCCGAGGTCGGCGGTGGGGGAGGCGCGCAGGGCGGAGACGAGGCGCAGCAGCCGGTCCTCGTTCCCGGAGAGGCCCGCCGCGCGGAGTGCCTCGTCGGCCTCCGCCATGGGGTGGGTGAGCATCGCCGCCGCGTAGGGCTCGAGGTGCGGATCGGTCAGCACGGCCTGCGTGGACTCCAGCAGACGGAGGTACGCCTGGGCGGCGGCGCGCTCACGGGCGGTGATCGTGGTCATGTCGGGCTCCCTCTCGACAGGTTGGCGACCTCCACCCTCTCGTACGGGTCTGACAATCGGGCTCAGCCCGTCCCGTCCAGCCTCTGGGAGAGCCGTTCGAGGAAGATCCGCTGGCCCGGCACGAGCAGTGGAGCGGCAGCTTCCGGGGCGAACCAGCCGACCCGGTCGATCTCCGGGAACTCCCGCCGGACCCCCGAACCGCGCGGCCATTCCATGGTGAACGTCCCCGGCACGATCCGGGTCGGGTCGAGATTCGCCTCGACCGCCCAGATCGTGACGGTCTTTCCGGTCGTCTGCCGGGCCTCGCCGAGCGCGATCCGCTCGCCGTCAGGCGCCGGCAGGCCGAGCTCCTCCTCGAACTCACGGCGGGCGGCCGCCTCCGGTGTCTCCTCGGGGCCGTACTCGCCCTTCGGGATCGACCAGGCGGAGACGTCCTTCGACGCCCAGAAGGGTCCGCCCATATGGCCGATGAGCACCTCGAAGCCACCGTCCGACGTTCGGCGGAAGAGAAGGAGCCCTGCGCTGCGCTTGTCCGGCATACCGCCCAGTGTCGCCGAGCGGCTCAGATCCCGCAGCTACTCGCCGACCAGAAGCGGGAGGCGCGGGTGTCCACGTGCGTGTGGTCGCCGTGGCCCGGGTAGCCGGGGCCGAGGATCCCGTTGAAGCCGTGGTTGCGCGCCTGCTTGGCCAGCGTGCACAGCGACGGGGACCCCGTCAGGTCGATGCCGTCGCCGTACAGATGACGGCTGTCGGACGACCCGCCGACCGCCGAGTTGCACGCGTACGAGCGGAAGCCGCTGCTCACGGAGATCGGTACGTCGCCCAGGGCGTGGCGCAGCGCCTCCAGCTTCCACATGGCGCGCAGGGCGTTGGACTTGGCGGTGGCGGCGCTGACGGCGCCTCCGGAGAAGTCGCCGTTGCACTTGTTCAGCTCGGCGTAGGTGAAGTGGATGGGCGTGCAGTCACCGTCCTGGAGCGCGTACAGCTTCGAGAAGGTCGCGGGGCCGGCGACGCCGTCGGCGGCGAGCCCGTACGCCTGCTGGAATCGGGTGACGGCGGCCTTGGTGGCCGGGCCGTAGTCGCCGTCGACGGCGAGCACGGCGCCGTAGCCGGGGTATCCGGCGACACGGATCTGCAGTTGTGTCACGTCCGCCCCGGACATGCCCGAGGACAGCGTGCGGCCCCAGGTGTAGCACGTGTCGGCCTGTGCCGTTCCGGATGTGGCGACCGTGCCCGTGAGGGCGGCGGCCACCACCATGAGCGTGGCGAGCAGCGATCTGATCATGCGCTGGGCCATGACACCTCCGTGTCGGAAGAGAACGGGATCTCCGTCCCCATGTTCCGTCATGAACATGACCACGAGAATGGGGTGAGGTGACGCGCCGGTCAACGGTCCGGGGCACCTGCCAGTGGCCCAGGCCAATGGCGGGTCACACGGTGACCCGCACCGTCACCGGCCCGCCCGCCGGGTCGACCTCGCGCGCCCATCCGGCGGGTACGCGTACCGAGCGGTGCGGCCACGCGGTGCCCAGGAGCCGGCCCCGATGCAGGACCCGTCCGTCCTGTCGTACCTCCACCACCGGACGCGCCAGCGGCTCGCGCACCCGCAGCAGGAACGGTCGTACGGTGACCCCGTCGGCGATCCGGTTGGGCGCCACCCACCCCACCGGGCCCGCCACGGCCAACGGCACCGCCGCGACCGGCCAGGGCGCGCCCGCCAGATGCCGTACGACGGCGTCGGCCGCCGCCCGTCCCTCGGCCGCCGCGGTCCCCGCCGACTCGACGCCCCGCAGGACGTTCCCCGCCGCGAAGACGCCCGGCGTGGCGGTGCGGTGGGCGCCGTCGACCGAGGGTCCGCGCGTGCCGGGGTCGAGGGGCACTCCACCGGCGCGGGCCAGTTCGTGTTCCGGGATCCAGTCGCCGGTGAACACGGCCGTGTCGCACCGGATCGTGCCCTCCCGGCCGTCGGCGTGTCGCACCCGGACGCCCGCGAGCCGGCCCCGGCCAAGGAGTTCGGTCACCGCCGTGTCCGTGAGCAGCGGCGGAGGCGGCAGCGCCCCGAACCGCCGGGGGCCGCGGGGCTGCTCCGTGACCATCGCCACCACGTCCACCTGGGCCCGGCGGAGCGCCCGCACCGCGTGGTGGGCCACCGGCTCGGCACCGATGACGACGGCGCGCCGCCCGAGCCGCTCCCGCCGGATCCCGTAGAGGTGTGTGGACTGCTGGAGCTCGCCGGTCGTGAGCACCCCGGCGGGCCGGGTCCCGGGCACCAGCCGTGCGCTGCGCGGCCGTTCGCGCGCACCGGTCGCCAGGACCACCGCCTGCGCCGCGATCCGCTCCAGTCCGGTCGGGGCCGTGATGTCGAGTGTGAGCGGCCCCGCCCAGCCGGTCACCGACACGCCCGTACGGACGGTGGCGCCGGCCCCGACCGCCGCCCGCGTCAGTCGGCGGGCGTACGCCGGCCCCTCCAGCGGGCGGCCGAAGTCGACCAGTCCGAAGCCGCCGTGCGCGCAGTGGCGCGGTACGCCACCGGCCTCCGGATCGCGCTCCAGGACCTCGACCCGCCACCGGCCCCCACCGACGCCGGCGAGCCGCGCCGCCGCGGCAAGCCCGGCGGGCCCCGCGCCGACCACGAGGACATCCACGAACCGGTTCACCACGGTGACCGCGGGCAGGTCCGCGGGCCGGTACACGACGGTGTCCGCGGCAAGGTCCGCGGGCCGGTTCACCGCTCCAACCACCGGCAGGTCCCCGCCCCCGTTCACCCCTGCGACCACGGGCGTCCCGCTTCCTCGAACATCGACCGGACCGCTGCCCCGCAGGAGAAGCCCTGGCATCGGCCGCCTCGCGCCCGGGTCCGGCGCCGCAGGCCGTCCAGCGTGCCCGGCGGGACCGTAGCGGCAAGTGCGTCCCGGATCTCGCCCCGGGTCACCCGCTCGCAGTGGCAGACGACGGCACCGAACTCCGGGTCGCGGGCGATGAGTTCGGCGTCCCGGTACGGACGCGGGAACGCCTCGCCCAGGTTCGGCATCCGGACCGGGGCGAGCGGCCGCTCCGCCCCCAGCGCGAGGCCGCACTCCGCCAGCAGCTCGACCATGTGCGCCGCGATCGCCAGGGAGGCCGTCAGACCCGTGGACCGGATGCCGCCCGCCGTGACGTACCGCGATTCCGGGTGCGCGGCGCACCGGTAGTCGTCGTACTCCGTCGCTGCCCGAAGCCCGGCGTAGACCGCGGTGACCTCCTCGTCGAGGAGCGCGGGCAGGATCCGGCGGCCCTGGGCGCGGAGGGCCGCCAGCCCCTCGGCCGTGGTCCGGGTGGCCGTCCGGTCGTCGAGGTTCTCCGCCGTCGGGCCGAGCAGTACCTTCCCGTACACCGTCGGCGCGACAAGCACGCCCTTGCCGAGTGCGCCGGGCACGGGCAGCAGGATGTGCCGGATCAGCGCGCGGGCGAACGAGTCGAAGACGATCAACTGGCCGCGCCTCGGCGCCACCGTGAAGTCCCGCCGCCCGAACAGCGCGTCGAACCGGTCCGCGTAGAGACCGCAGGCGTTGACGACATAGCGGGCGCGGACCACCCCGCGCGGGGTGACGAGTCGATGCGGTGTGCCCGGATCGGCCTTCTCCACACGGCAGTTGAGATGAAGGTCGACCCCCGAGCGCACGGCCTGCGTGGCGTACGCGAGGGTCGTCGTCCACGGGCAGATGATCGACTCGCCCGGCACCTCGAGCGCTCCCAGAGCGCCGGGCCCCAAGTGGGGCTCGCGGACCCGCAGTTCCGCCCCGTCCATCAGCCGGGTGGCCCGGTGGCCGTTGCGTACGGCCTTCTCCGCGAGGCGGGGGAGGGCCGCCGACTGTTCTTCGTCCCAGGCGACGAGCAGCGCACCGACCGGCTCGACGGGGATGCCCGCCTCGCGCGCGTAGGCGATGAGCAGGCGCTGACCGTCCCGTACCAGCCGCGCTTCCAGCGAACCCGGCTCGGCGTCGAAACCCGTGTGCAGAATCGCGGTGTTGGCCTTGGAGGTGCCCTCGCCGACGTCGCCGGACGCCTCGACCAGCGCGACCCGCAGCGGCCGGCGGGCCAGCTCGCGCGCGACCGCGCAGCCGACCACCCCTGCCCCCACCACCACGACGTCGTACTCCGTGCCGGGCGCCGAGGTGTCCGGCAGCGCCCCCGCGCGGGTCACCCTCCCGGGCCCGCCGGCCCGCCGCTGTGCCGTCATGCCCGCGACGCCCCCTCGGCTCCGTCGAGGAGCGTCGCCACGGCGGTACGGAACCGGCCCATGCGCTCGGCCGCCTCCGTACCGGACACGGCGGGCTCGTAGACGGCCGACGGCTTCCACTCCGGTACGGCCTCGTGGACGGCGAGGCCCGGGTCGACGCCGAGCCGCGCCACCGCGCCGACCCCGAGCGCCGTGGCGTCCGGCAACGCCGAGACCTCGACCGGGAGTTGGAGCAGATCGGCCTGGGTCTGCATCAGCAGCGCGGAGCGGGTGAGCCCGCCGTCCACGCGCAGGGAGGTGAGCGGTCGGCCGAGGTCGTCCGCCGCGGCGCCCGCCAGCTCCACGACCTGCGCGGCGATCCCCTCGCAGAGCGCCCGCACCAGGTGCCCTGCGGTGGTGTCCAGGCCAAGACCGTGCAGGGAGCCGCGGACGTCGCCGCGCCACCAGGGCGCGGCGAGGCCCGCGAGAGCCGGTACGAAGGTGACGCCGCCGCTGTCCGGCACCGTCCCGCCCACCGTGTCGAGCTCCCCGGCCCCCGAGAGCACCCCGAGGTCGGTCAGCCAGCGCACGGCGGACGCGGCCGTGTACACCTGTCCGTCGAGGCAGTAGTTCGTACGGCCCCGGAGCCGCCAGGCCACACAGCTCACCAGGCCCGAGTCGCCGCGCCGCGGAGTCGCCCCGGTCTGCGCGAGCAGGAACGCCCCTGTGCCGTACGTGCACTTGGCGGCGCCGGGCGCGGTGACGCTCTGCGCGAGGAGGGCGGCCTGCTGGTCCACGAGGAGTCCGGTCAGCGGGATCTCCGGGCCGAACGCGGTCGTGACACCGACGCGCGTGTCCGCGTCGACCACGCGGGGGAGCCGTTCGCCGCCCAGACCGTAGACGTCGAGCGCGGGGTCGGACCACGACACCGTGTCGAGGTCCAGGAGTCCGGTCCGGCCCGCCGTCGCGGCGTCGGTGACGAACGCGCCCGTCAGGCGGTGCACCAGCCACGCGTCACTCGTGGTCACGACGCCCGCGCCGGTGAGATGCCGACGGATCCAGGCCATCTTGGGGGCGGCGAAATAGGGATCGAGCGGCAGCCCGGTCCACCGTCTCAACTCGTCGGCATGGTCGGAGAGTTCGGCGCAGAGCTCGTCCGCCCTGCGGTCCTGCCAGACGAGGGCGGTGGTGAGCGGCTCGCCCGTCGCCGGATCCCAGGCGAGAACGGTCTCGCCCTGGTTGGCCAGACCCACGGCCACGACCGGGGTGCCCGCCTCGGCCAGCGCGGCCCGTCCGGCCGTGACCACGGAGTCGTACAGCTGCGCGGGATCGACCTCGACGAGGCCGCCGGGCAGGTAGCGGGGCCGTACCGGACTCGAACCGGCTCCGATGACGCCGCGTTCGGGGCAGACGACGAGCGCCTTGGTCCCCGACGTTCCCTGGTCGACGGCGAGCACCGGACCCGTCATCTCGTCCTCCCGGTCCCCGAAGGGGGCAGCGCTCCTTGATCGCGGAACCGGCAAGACTGGTGCACGCGCCGCGCCCCGTCAAGCGGTCCGCAGGCCGTCCGTCTGCTCACACGTGAAAGTTGACGCATGCTCATATTCGGTCCGTGGCCGGATAGTTACGGTCAGATCCGAAACTGGATCGAGATCGTCCACGGAACCATATAGTGATCGCCGACCAAAGCCCGGACACCCACCAGGGGGCCGCCGCTCTCATCCACCGAGGAACCATGTCACCCACCGCACGCCCCGCTCCCTGATGGCCGGACACGGCTTCCGGCCCGTCTACCATCCGGCGGGCCACGACCACGCCCTGCGCCACGCCCTCCAGGACCTGCGGACCGGCCGCTGGGTGTCCATGGCCCGATTACTCGACGAGACGCCCGGCTGGGCCGACTGGACGCGGCGCACCCAGGTCCTCGCCACGGTGGCCGCGGGCAGCGACGTCGTGCAGACCTGGCGTACCGAGCAGCCGGACAGCGTCCCCGCGGCCGTGATGCACACCCGCGTCGCCGTCGAACGGGCCGTACGCGCCCACCGCGGCGGCCACCCCCGCACCCGCGAACTGTGGCAGGAGGCCTGGACCGCCTGCCGCGACTCCGCCGAGTGGGCACCCGCCGACCCCGTCCCCTGGATCTGCCTGCTCGCCCTCGCCGCCCTCGACGACCGGCAGCGCATGTCCGAGCACCGGCTCGCCCCGCCCGGGCCCATGCTCCCGCCCGGCCCCTGGGGGCTCCTGGCCGAGGCCGAACGGCGCGACCCGCAGAACCGCGAGGCGCACCACCGGATGCTCCAGTTCCTCTACGCCCGCCGCTCGGGCTCGCTCTCCGAGGCCGTCAACTACGCCCAGTGGGCCGTGGGTTCGGCCCCCACCGGCTCCGCCCTGCACGCCCTGCCGCTCTACGTACGGGTGGAGCGCTACCGCAGGGAACGCGGCCACACGCACGCGCTCGACCTGCACTGGGTCGCCGAGGACGCCCTCCGCGACGCGCAGCACGCCCTGCACGACTGGTTCCTCTTCTGCGGCACCGCAGAGGCCTCCCTCCTCGACCTCAACCACCTCGCGCACGCACTCTTCGGCGCCCAGTGCTTCGCGGACGCCGCCCGCGTCTTCGAGGCGCTCGGGCCCTACTACACGGTGCTGCCCTGGGCCCACCGCACGGACCGGCCGGACGACCGGGGCCTCGCCACCGAGGTCTTCGTCCGCGCCCGGGCCCGTTGCCTGGACCCTTGACGCCCCTTCCCGTCCTCGTTCGCTCAGCCGTGATCGTTCCCTGTTCGTCCCCCTGGAGGTATCGGCATGTCACGCACCGCCCCCGTCGACGAGACACGCAGGCCCCACGCGGGCGGCCTGGACGACGAGGCCCGGCTGAGAGAGCTCGGCTACCAGCCGGTCCTCGCCCGTCGCATGGGCGGCTTCGGCAACTTCGCCATCAGCTTCTCCGTCATCTCCGTCCTCTCCGGATGCATGACGCTCTACGGATTCGGCCTGGGCACCGGCGGTCCCGCCGTCATGCTGTGGGGCTGGGCCGGCGTCGGCCTGTTCGTGCTCTGCGTCGGACTCGCCCTCGCCGAGGTCACCAGCGCCTACCCGACGTCCGGCGCGCTCTACTACATGGCCGACCGGCTGGGCGGCCGGCGCTGGGGCTGGTACACCGGCTGGCTGAACCTGCTCGGCCTGCTCGGCGCGATCGCAGGCATCGACTACGGCGCCGCCCTGTTCACCGGAGCCTTCCTCAACCTCCAGTGGGGCATCGAGCCCACCGCGGGCTCGACCTTCCTGATCTTCCTCGCCATCCTGCTGCTGCACGCCGTGCTCAACCTCTTCGGCGTCCGGCTGGTGAGCGTGCTCAACTCGATCAGCGTCTGGTGGCATCTGGCCGGCGTGGCGGTGATCGTCGGTGCACTGGCGTTCATACCCGACCGTCACCAGTCCGCCGAGTTCGTCTTCACCGAGTTCGTCAACGACACCGGCTGGGCCAACCCGTTCTACGTCGCCGCCATCGGCCTGCTCCTCGCCCAGTACACGTTCTCCGGATACGACGCCTCCGCCCACCTGTCGGAGGAGACCTCGAACGCCTCCGTCAGCGCGGCCAAGGGCATCGTGCGGGCCATCTGGGTCTCCTGGATCGCGGGCTTCGCCCTGCTCGCCGGACTGACCTTCGCCATCCAGGACTACGCGGGCACGCAGAACAGCGCCACGGGCGTCCCGCCGGCGCAGATTTTCCTCGACGCGCTCGGCTCGGGGGGCGCCACCGCGCTGCTGCTGGTCGTGATCGTCGCCCAGCTCTTCTGCGGCAACGCGGAGGTGGCCGCCGCCAGCCGGATGGTCTTCGCCTTCAGTCGCGACAACGCCCTTCCGGGCTCTGCGCTCTGGCGGAAGGTCAGCAGCCGTACGCAGACGCCGGTTCCGGCCGTCTGGCTCGCGGTCGGCGTCGCGGCGCTCATCGCCGTCCCGTCGCTGTACTCCGCCACCGCGTACGGCGCCGTCACCGCGATCAACGTCATCGGCATCACGCCCGCGTACGCGATCCCCATCTACCTGCGCCTGCGCGCGGGGAAGCGGTTCACGCCGGGGCCGTGGAGCCTGGGCCGCTGGAGCCGCCCGATCGGCTGGACCGCCGTGATCTGGGTGGCGCTGGTCACCGTGCTCTTCTGCCTGCCGCAGAAGTCGCCGGTGACGATCGACTCGATGAACTACGCGGTCATCGCGCTCGCGGTCGTCCTGCTGCTGGCCAGCGTCTGGTGGTACGTGGCCCGGCGCTCGTACGGCACGCCGTCGGCGTACGGAACGGCCCACGAGGAGGCGCAGATCGAAGAGGGGATGGTCTGACGGATCCGATGTCCGGGGATCCGCTGCACCCGGGGATCCGATGGATTTCGGATCCTGGCTCCTGGATCCAGGGCCCGGGCGGCGGACTTCGGATATTGGATATCGGAGATCGGACATTGGATCCAGGATATTGGATCCAGGACGGTGGATCCTATATCCCTTCTCAGCCGCTGAACTCGTAGGTCCAGGAGACCCCCTGCGCCGCGCAGTCGATGTCCGTGACCTCCAGCGCGTGCCCGTGCTGGTCGCACACCACCCGGTGGACGACCAGGCGGGGCGCCCCGCCCCCGACCCCCGTCGTGGGCCCCGGCGGCACGCCGATCGACTCCCGTCGGGTGAGCCGGAGTCCGGCCTGGTGCATCCAGTGGTAGAGGAGCCGTAGGTCCGGGCGGAGGACGGAGCCCCTCGTCCGCCGGTACTTGGCGAGTTGCGGGATCTCGGTGAGCGCGGCCCGGGAGAACCAGGACACCGACCGTTGCAGCGGTGTCCCGCCGGGGGACAGGACGACGTGCCGGTGGACGAGGGTCGGTTCGCCGGGGACGAGACCGAGCCGCCCCACCAGGCCGGCCGGGGGTGCCTCCCAGGTGAGCGCGGCGCGCACCAGCGCGTCGGCGGCCTCCGTACCGCCGGGGAAGAGCTGTCGGCGCACCGTCAGGGCCGGTTCGCTCGGCTCGTGTTCGGGGTCCGCGGCGAAGGTGCCACGCCGGTCGGTGACGACGAGCCGCTCTTCGCGCAGCAGTTGGAGCGCGCTGCGGACGGTCTGCCGGTTGACGTGGTAGCGGTGCGCGAGGGACCGCTCGGACGGCAGCCGACTGCCGGGAACGATCTGCCGTTCGGCGAGGTCGCCCCGCAGTGCGGCGGCGACCTTCAGATAGAGCGGGACCACCGCAAGCTGCTCGGGTTCGGGCTCAGTCATGTTCCAACCCCTCTCTTTGCTCAGCGTGACAGTCTGGTCCGCGGGGGTGATCAATTCCTATCATTGGTCTAAACCATTAAGGAAGGGTCGGCGAAGGGACTGTCCGAAAGCCGGACCGCCCCGGAGTGCGCATCGCGCCGTCTGACCTTGTAATGAGGTTCAACCGGAAGCGGCTGCGGAAGAGGCGGGTGAGGCCGGATGACGACACCGGCGGAGCGGGCGGAGGCGGGCCAGGCCGCCCGCAAGAGGGTGCCGCGGTCCTCCCACGGCCGCTGGATACCGTCCTCGCAGCGCCCGGACCCGCTGGGCGTCCTGGAACGGCAGTCCGTCGACCGGGTGCCCGAACTGGTGCCGATCCGGTACGGCAGGATGCTCGTCTCGCCGTTCGCGTTCTTGCGCGGCGCCGCGGCCGTCATGGCCGCCGACCTCGCCGCGCAACGCCACACCGGACTGACCGTCCAGCTCTGCGGCGACGCCCATCTGCTCAACTTCGGCGTCTACGCGTCACCCGAACGGGCGCTTCTCTTCGACGTGAACGATTTCGACGAGACGCTTCCGGGCCCCTTCGAATGGGACGTCAAGCGGCTCGCCGCCAGCGTGGCCGTCGCCGCCCTCCAGAACGGCTCCAGCAAGGCCAAGGCCCACCGCGCAGCCCTCGTCGTCGGCGAGGCGTACCGCACGGCCATGCGCCGCCTCGCCGACCTGGGCGAACTCGCCGTCTGGTACGAGCGGATCGACGCCGACGACCTGGCTCCGCTGGTGCGCCGTGACCGCCGCGCCACGTTCGAGGACAACCTCGCCCACGCCCGGCGCCGCACGAGCCTCCAGGCCTTCGGCAAACTCACCGCCCTCGACGAGAGCGGCACCCGCCACATCGTGGACGACCCCCCGCTCCTCGAACGGGCCACCGACCTCGACCGGGTCACCTTCGGCAAGGTCTTCAGTGACTACCGCAGTTCGCTCTCCGAGGAGCGCCGCCTCCTCCTGGACCGCTTCCATTACGTAGACGCCGCGCGCAAGGTCGTCGGCGTCGGCAGCGTCGGCACCCGCTGCTTCATCCTCCTCCTGGAGGGCCGGGACGACGGCGACCCGCTGATGCTCCAGATCAAGGAGGCCGGCCGCTCGGTCCTGGAGGGGTACCTCCCGCCGAGCGTGTACGGGCACCAGGGCCAGCGGGTCGTCCGCGGGCAGCGCCTCACGCAGGCCGCCAGCGACATCTTCCTCGGCTGGATGACCGGGCCGGAGAAACGGCACTTCTACTGGCGGCAGTTGCGCGACATGAAGGGCTCTGCCGAGGTGGAGACCATGTCCCCGGCGATCCTCCGCGCGTACGCGGGCCTCTGCGGTCGCGCCCTTGCCCGCTCCCACGCCCGCTCCGGCGACCGCATCGCCATCGCCGCGTACCTCGGCTCTTCGGACGTCTTCGACCGCGCCGTCGCCGACTTCGCGATGCGCTACACAGACCAGAACGCCGACGACTACGCGGCCCTGGGCGCGGCGGTCGCCGCGGGCGTCATCGCGGCGGCGCCGGGCGTCTGACGCCCTCGTCGCCGTCCCAACCGCCCGCGTACGCGCCCCGCCGCCGGACCGAACCCCTACGCCCCGCGCCGCACGCCCGGCCCGAACCCCTATGTCCCGCGCCGCACGCCCGGCCCGAACCCCTATGTCCCGCGCCGCACGCCCGGCCCGAGTCCCTATGTCCCGCGCCGCACGCCCGGCCCGAGTCCCTATGTCCCGCGCCGCACGCCCGGCCCGAGTCCCCACGTCCCGTGCCGCACGGCCAGCTGCCCGAACCCCTACGCCCCGCGCCGCAGCGGCGGCTCGGGCGGGGTGTCAAGGACCGGTCCGAAGAGCACCTGCCGGGCCACCGCCGGAGCGAACAGCGCGGTCAGCGGAGCCGTCAGGGTCAGGACCGAGCGGAACGCGCCGCCCACCACAGGGTCCCCGGCAATCCGCGACTGCACCCGCCGCAAGTACCACCCCACCGGCCTGTCCAGCGCGCTCGTGGCGACCGCGTTGCCCGTCGCGCCCGGCATCTTCCGGTCGGCGCCGGCCGCGATGTCCCAGGCCTGCTTCGACGCGCCCAGCAAGGCCTTCTGGACCGCCCGCGTGGTCGGCGTCCGCTTCGGGTCGGCCAGGACCCGGCGCATCGCGACCGCGCCCAGCGCGGCGACGGCCATGCCCTGCCCGTAGACGGGGTTGAAGGCGCACAGCGCGTCGCCGGTGGCGAGGAAGCCGGCCGGCCGGCGGCCCGGACGGTCGTACCGGCGCCGGATGTTGGCGGTCTGACGGAAACCGTGCACCGAGGACTCCGGCGTGGCCTTCGCCATCCACTGGCTCAGGACGGGGTGGGGGAGCTTCGTCGCGAAGGCCTCGAACCCCTTCTCGTCGGTGGGCGGCACGTCGTCCCGGAGCCCGGACAGGGTGACCAGATGCAGCCCGTCGCCGACGGGCAGCAACACACCGCCGTACACCTGCCCGGGGTTGGGGACGAGGTTGAAGCCCAGGGCGTCCATGCCCGAGTCCTCTGGGGCGCGGCAGTGCCACCAAGGCGCCCACCCAGCTCTTCATCGAGAAGATCGAACAGCGCTACTCCGTCGGCGTCGTCGTCGCCACCCTCGCGCTCTTCGCCGTCCCCCTCGCGCTCGGCGCCGACGTCACCTCCACGCTGCTGCGCGCCATGACGTTCATGATCGTCGCCTCGCCCTGCGCGGTCGTCCTCGCCACCATGCCACCGCTGCTCTCCGCCATCGCCACGGCCGGCCGCCACGGCGTTCTGGTCAAGTCCGCCGTGGTGATGGAACGCCTCGGTACGGTCGACCGGGTCGCCCTCGACAAGACCGGCACCCTGACCGAGGGCGCGCCACGCGTCACCGCCGTCCAGGGCGACCCGGCGGCGCTCGCCCTCGCCGCCGCGGCCGAACTGCCCAGCGAACACCCCCTGGCCCGCGCCGTGGTGACCGAGGCACGCGCGCGTGGGCTGCGGATCCCCGAGGCGAGCGACTTCGCCTCGGTGCCGGGCGACGGCGTACGGGCCACGGTCGAGGGCCACGACGTGCGGGTGCGCCGGGCGGACGGCGAGCACGGTGACACCGCCGTCGAGGTCGTCGTGGACGGCGCCCGCGTCGCCGTCCTGACCTTCGAGGACCGGCTGCGCGACGGCGCCCCGGAGGCCGTCGCCGCCCTCACCCGCCTCACCGGCACCCCGCCGACCCTGCTGACCGGCGACAACGCGGGAGCGGCCGGCCGGATCGCCGGAGGGACCGGAATCACCGACGTACGGGCCGGGCTGCTGCCCGAGGACAAGGTCGCTGCCGTACGGGAGTGGGAGCGGGCCGGCTCCCGGGTCCTGATGGTCGGCGACGGCGTCAACGACGCCCCCGCCCTGGCCGCCGCCCACAGCGGCATCGCCATGGGCCGGGCCGGCTCCGACCTGGCCCTGCAGACCGCCGACGCCGTCGTCGTACGGGACGAACTGGCAACCGTCCCCACGGTCGTGGCCCTCTCCCGCCGCGCCCGCCGCCTCGTCGTCCAGAACCTGGCGATCGCCGGCACCTGCATCGGAGCCCTGATCGTCTGGGACCTTGCGGGCCACCTCCCCCTCCCACTCGGCGTGGCAGGCCACGAGGGCTCGACGGTCCTGGTCTGCCTCAACGGACTGCGTCTGCTGCGCGACTCGGCCTGGCGCAAGGCGGCGGCCGCAGGGGAGTGAGGGGTGGGGCGCATTCGAGGGAGCCGGCGTCCGTCCGCCCCGGCGCGCCGGAGGCGCTGCCCGTTCGGTCCAGCGTCCCGCGCTGTACGCCTCCACTGCTCGTAGCGTCGTAACGACAGCCCTCGTATCAAAGGTCGGGAGGCGCGATGAGCTGCCGCAGTGTCGTGGCCGGTATAACCATGGCCTGCGCTTCCGTTGTCCCGTTGGCCGGGACGGCGCAGGCGCAGGATCTCGACTGCCGGAACTTCGCCTTTCGGGAAGACGCGCAGGCGGAGTTCGACAGGGACCGAAGCGACCCGCACCGCCTCGACGAGGATCGGGGTACGGACGACGGCATGGCCTGTGAGTGGCTTCCCAGCCGCAGCGCGGCCACCGTGGTGCCCCTGGACCCCCGGCCGGCGCCACTGGAGCCCACGTCGGCGCCCGTGACTCCAACCCCGGTGCCTCTGACACCCACCCCTGCGCCCCTGACCCCCACCCCTGCGCCCCTGACCCCCACGGCGATGCCTTCGCGTGGTGCCCAGGGCGGTGTCGGCGGGGCCTACGGCCCCTCGGATCTCGAAACCGGACTCGGGCTCGGGCTCGCCGTCGCATCGGTGCTGGCCGGGGGCTACGTGGTGCGCAGGAGCCGGTCCCGGCGGTGACGGTGGTGACGGTGGTGACAGTGGTGCGGGGCACAGCACCGCGACCGCGCCGCTAACCCTCCAGCTCGGCGAGCGCGTGCGTCAGCCACTCCACCCAGAAGCGCTCCAGGTCGATCCCGCCCCGTAGGACGAGATGGCGCAGCCGGTCCGGTTCGGTTTCGCGGCGGGTGGGTGGGAAGTCCCGTTCCTCGATCGCCAGGTACTCCGCCAACTGCCGCTGGTGCAGGTCCAGATGGCGGTGCAGCTCGTCGCGCATGCCGGGCGCCCCGACGACCGCCGCGGCCCGCATGCGCAGCAGGAGGGCGGAGCGCAGCGGTTTGGGGTCCTCGCTCCGGGCGACCCACTCGGCCAGCTCGGAGCGGCCCGCGGGGAGTACTTCGTACTCCTTCTTCTGTCCACGGGCCGGCACCGGAGCGGGCAGGGCGCGGATGTGCCCCGCCTGCTCCAGCTTGCCCAGCTCGCGATAGATCTGCTGGTGCGTGGCCGACCAGAAGTAGCCGATCGACCGGTCGAAGCGGCGCGTCAGCTCGAGACCCGAGGACGGTTTCTCGAGCAGCGCCGTGAGGATCGCGTGCGGGAGGGACATGCACGCATCCTAGGTTCGGGGCGCCGGAACGCTCACGTCGGAACTGTCACGCCGGAAGGATCACACCGGACCGATCACAGGGTCGCGGCGAGGCGCGTGCCCTGGTCGATCGCGCGCTTGGCGTCCAGTTCGGCGGCGACGTCCGCGCCGCCGATCAGGTGCGCCGTACGGCCGGCCGCGATCAGCTCCTCGTACAGACCGCGGCGCGGATCCTGGCCGGTGCAGAGGACGATCGTGTCGACCGGGACCGTCCGCGGCTCGCCGTCGACGGTGAGGTGCAGGCCCTCGTCGTCGATCCGCTCGTACGTCGCGCCCGCGACCATCGTGACGCCGCGGTGCTTCATCTCGGCGCGGTGGATCCAGCCGGTGGTCTTGCCGAGACCGGCGCCGACCTTGGTCGTCTTGCGCTGGAGCAGGTGGACCTGGCGCGGAGGCCGGGGGCGCTCGGGGGCACGCAGACCGCCGCGCGTCTCGTACGAGGTGTCCACGCCCCACTGCTTGAAGTACGTCTCGGGGTCCTGGCTCGCGCCCTCGCCGCCGTCGGTCAGGAATTCGGCCACGTCGAAACCGATGCCGCCGGCGCCGATGATCGCGACCCGCTCGCCGACCGGCGCGCCGTCGCGCAGGACGTCGAGGTAGCTGACGACGCTCGGGTGGTCGACGCCCTCGATCTCCGGGGTACGCGGGGTGACGCCGGTGGCGACGACGACCTCGTCGTAACCGTCCAGATCGGCGGCCGTGACCGGGGTGTTCAGCCGGACCTCGACCCCGCGCTCGTCGAGCTGGACGCGGAAGTAGCGGAGGGTCTCGTCGAACTCCTCCTTGCCCGGCACGCGCTTGGCGACGTTCAGCTGGCCGCCGATCTCGCTCGCCGCGTCGAACAGGGTGACGGAGTGGCCGCGTTCGGCGGCGGAGACGGCGGCGGCGAGGCCGGCCGGGCCCGCGCCGACGACCGCGATCCGCTTGGCGAGCCGGGTGGGGGAGAGGACCAGTTCGGTCTCGTGGCAGGCGCGCGGGTTCACCAGGCAGGAGGTGATCTTCAGGCTGAAGGTGTGGTCCAGGCAGGCCTGGTTGCAACCGATGCAGGTGTTGATGGTGTCCGCACGGTCCGCGGCCGCCTTGGCGACGAAGTCGGGGTCGGCCAGGAAGGGGCGGGCCATCGAGACGATGTCGGCGCGGCCCTCGGCGAGGATCTGCTCGGCGACCTCGGGGGTGTTGATGCGGTTGCTGGTGACGAGCGGGATGGACACCGAGCCCATCAGCTTCTTGGTGACCCAGGTGTACGCGCCGCGCGGGACGGAGGTCGCGATGGTGGGGATCCGGGCCTCGTGCCAGCCGATGCCGGTGTTGATGATGGTCGCGCCGGCCGCCTCGATCTCCTTGGCGAGGGAGACGACCTCCTCCAGCGTCGAGCCGCCGGGGACCAGGTCCAGCATCGACAGGCGGTAGATGACGATGAAGTCCTCGCCGACCTGCTCGCGGATCCGGCGGACGATCTCCAGCGGGAAGCGCACCCGGTTCGCGTAGCTGCCGCCCCAGCGGTCGGTGCGGTGGTTGGTGGCGGCCGCGATGAACTCGTTGATGAGGTAGCCCTCGGAGCCCATGACCTCGACGCCGTCGTACCCGGCGGCCTTGGCGAGCTCGGCGCAGCGGGCGTAGTCCTCGATGGTCTGCTCGACCTCGGCGTCGGTCAGCTCGTTCGGTACGAAGGGGCTGATCGGCGCCTGGATGGCGCTGGGGGCGACGAGCCCGGGGTGGTAGGCGTACCGGCCGAAGTGCAGGATCTGCATCGCGATCCGCCCGCCCTCGGCGTGCACGGCGTCGGTGATGTGCCGGTGCTCGGCGACCTCCTCCTCGGTGGTCAGCTTGGCGCCGCCGTCCCAGGGGCGGCCGGCCTCGTTGGGCGCGATGCCGCCGGTCACGATGAGCCCGACCCCGCCGCGGGCGCGCTCGGCGTAGAAGGCCGCCATGCGCGCGAACCCGTTCTCGGTCTCTTCGAGCCCGACGTGCATGGAACCCATGAGAACCCGGTTGGGCAGGGTGGTGAAGCCGAGGTCGAGCGGGCTCAACAGGTGGGGGTACGGGGTCGAGGTCATCGGGGGCGCCTCCTCGCGCGGAATCGTCACCCCTTGTTCTAAGCGACCCCGACCCGGTTGTGCAACTAGTTGCAGAAGGCTGGCCGAGTGATCTGTACTACTACTCGGTAACCGCTGGGCGCCCATGGCGCGCACGAAGGCGACCCATGGGCGTCGCCGGGCTCAGGGCGTGCGCTGTCGTGGCACCTCCCATGCGGCCAGGTCTTCCGCCGTGCGCGGCCCGCGGGCGTCCGGGGCGATCAGGCCGTGCGCGCGCATCAGGCGCGTGACCGCCATGCCCCAGGGGCGGCGCAGGCGGGCCGCGTCCAGCAGGGCGTCGTCGGCGAGCAGGGCCTCGACCGGGCCCGTCCGCAGACCGTGGGGCGAGAGGACGGCGGCCTCGTCCGCCCAGCGCAGCGCCAGGTCGACGTCATGAGTCGCCATCACGAGCGTCGTGCCCGAATCCCGCCGCCGCCCCAGCACCTCAAGCAGACGCTCCTGGCCGTGCGGATCGAGCCCGGCCGTCGGCTCGTCCATGATCAGGACCCGGGGGCGCATCGCCACGGCGCCCGCGATCGCGGCTCGCTTCCGCTGACCGTACGAGAGCAGGTGCGTCGGCCGGTCCTCCAGTGCGACGATGTCCAGCGCTTCGAGCGCCTCGCGCACTCGGAGCCGTACCTCCTCCTCCGGAAGCCCCAGATCCATCGGCCCGAACGACACGTCCTGCCCGACCGACGCAGCGAAGAGCTGGTCGTCCGGATCCTGGACGACCAACTGCACGGTCGTCCGCAGGCGCGTCAGCCCCTTCCGGTCGTACGACACCTCCTCGCCGTCCAGCCGGAGCGCGCCGCTGACGCAGCGCAGGCCCCCGCTCAGCAGCCGCAGCAGCGTCGTCTTGCCGCCGCCGTTGCGGCCGAGCAGGGCCAGCGCCCGGCCCTCCGGCACGGCGAAGTCGACGCCGTCGAGGACCACCGGGCCGTCCTCGTAGCCGAAGGTGGCCTTCACCAGTTCCACGACAGGGGATGCGGGACTCACGGCAGTGACCTTTCCAGTACGAGAGTGAGGGCGACGAGGCCGGCCGGCAGGCCGGCCGTCGAGGCGAGGAACCGGCCCGAGACCGCGGCCTCGGGCACCAGGACCCGCAGCGTCCCGTCGTATCCCCGTTCCGGCCAGGCCGGCCTGCAGACGCTGCGCCCGGTCGAAGGCGCGGACGAACGCCGTCGCGCCGAGCCCGGCGAGTGAACGCCAGGTCGCCGCCCGCGTGGTCAGCCCCAGCCGGGCCGCCTGTGCCTGTCGGATTTTGGATATCGCATCCAAAAGGAGAAAGCTGATCCGATACATCACCAACGCCACATCCACGACCGGCGCCGGCACCCCCGCCCGCACCAACCGCGGCAGTACATCGGATACGGGCGTGGTGAAGGCGAAGAGCAGCACGCCCAGGGACGCGGACGACGTCCGCAGCAGCAGTTCGCCCGCGTGTACCGGACCGTCCTGCGCGAACACCACCAGTCCCCGGGGCCCGCCCACTTCGGACAGGAGCGGGACGGCGCCCGTGACACAGAAGCTCAGCGGGATGCGGAACGCCCGCCACAGCTGGCGCCCCGGCACCCCGGCCGGACCCAGCAGGACGGCCAGGGTGGCCGCCGCGACCAGCACGGCCCCCGGCCACGCCGGCAGACCGACCGCGCAGAGCGTCAGACCGAATCCGAGCACGGCCTTCTCGGAAGGATGGCGGCGGCACCAGCGACTGCTGTGCGCCGCCGCGTCGATCGGCAGCACCGGCGGCTACTCGTCGCCGGACGCCGGACGCCGGACGCCGGCCGCAGCGCCTTCGCGTCGGCCCGGGCCTCGCCCTGCTTGCGGCCCTTGTGCAGACCGAAGTAGTACGCCAGCACCCCGGTGCCGAGCGCCGCCTGAAGAGAGAAGAGCGCCGACTCGATCTCGCCGGACGGCGGCTCGTAGAGCGGGCTGAACCACGGCTCGTAACCCGGATCGATCTCCGTGATCGCCGTCTCCGCCTCGGCGTCGGCTCCGGTGAACGGCTCCTCCTTGTGGTCGCCGAGCCCCAGGACCAGCGGGAGCACCGCCAGCGCCGCGACGACGAGCAGAAGCAGGCTGTTGATCTTCGCGTTCCGGCTCATCAGGCGCTCGCCTCCGCGGTGTCGGCCTTCTTACGGGACGGGAGCAGGACCCCGAGCCGGGTCAGGTCCCCCTTGCTGGACTGCGACAGCAGCCGCATCACGAGCACGGTCAGCAGACCCTCACTGACGGCGAGCGGGAGCTGCGTCACGGCGAAGATCCCGCCGAACTTGGCCAGCGCCCCGAGCACACCGCTGCCCGGGTCGGGGAAGGCGAGCGCCAGCTGGACGCTGGTCACGCAGTACGTCGATAGGTCGGCGACGAACGCGCCGAAGAACACGCTCACCATCAGCGGCACGTCGAAGCGGCGCAGCAGCCAGTACGTACCGAAACCGGCCCACGGCCCGACGATCGCCATCGAGAACACGTTGGCGCCCAGCGTGGTGAGCCCGCCGTGCGCGAGCAGCAGAGCCTGGAACAGCAGGGTGATCGTGCCCAGGACCGCCATCACCCACGGCCGGAACAGGATCGCGCCCAGGCCGGTACCGGTCGGGTGGGAGCAACTTCCCGTCACCGACGGGATCTTGAGCGCGGAGAGTGCGAACGTGAACGCGCCGGACGCGCCGAGCAGCAGGGTGGACTCGGGGTTGGCCTTGACCTCACGGGTCAGCGCGCGGACACCGTGGACGACGAATGGAGTGGACGCGACGCCCCAGGCGACCGCGTGCACAGGGGGCAGATACCCCTCGGCTATGTGCATGGTCGGGAGACCCTCTCCAGCACCTCGTGGATGGACAACGCACCCTGGCCGGTCTCCTGGCTGACGGGTCATGCCGCCGCGGCTCCGCCTTCCCACACCACCGCGGTCTCCCACGGCGGTCCAGTGGCTTCCCCGGAGGGATGGAGCCGGACTTCCCGATCACAGTGGCGAGGGCCGCACCGGTACCGCACCGGTACCGCACCGGTTTCCCGTACACCAAGGCGCTGTGGCATTAGTGGGTTGACCAGGTACATCACAACACGGGTGCGCCCCCGGACGGTGTGTGACCAATCTCCCGCGCGCCCCCGGCCCGCGCCGCAGGGGTTCCGGGCGCCCCCGGCCCGGGGCCGGGGGCTGCTCCCGGAACGGCTCCCGGACTCACTCCTTCCGGTACGCGTACGCCTCCGTCGCCGCGGCCGCCACCGCGTCCAGGTCGCCGCCCGCACTCGCCGTGACGAGTGCGGCGACGGCGCCCTCGACGAACGGGGCGTCCACGAGCCGCGCCCCCTCCGGCAGCTCGTCGCCCTCGGCGAGCAGCGCCTTGACCGTCAGGACGGCGCTGCCCAGATCGACGAGGAGGGCCACCCCGGCACCCCCGTCGACCGCCTTCGCCGCCTCGACGATCCGCTCCGAGCTGGTGCCGAGCCCCCCGTCGGGGGTGCCCCCGGCGGCGGCGACCGGCGCGGTCGCCCCGCCGCCCGCGAGCCCCCGGGCGAGAGCGGCGACGGAGTCGGCGACGGCCGCGCTGTGCGAGACGAGCACGATGCCCACCTGACCGGTCATCCGGCGGCCACCTCCGCGAGCGCGGCGATCAGGAGCGCCGACGAGGTCGCCCCGGGGTCCTGGTGTCCGACGGACCGTTCGCCCAGGTAGCTCGCCCTGCCCTTACGGGCCCGGAGGGGTACGGTCGCGAGGGCGCCGGCCTCGGCCGCGTCCCGGGCGGCGGCGAAGGAGTCGCCGAGGGCCTCGGCCGCCGGTACGAGCGCGTCCAGCATCGTCTTGTCCCCGACCTGGGCCCCGCCCAGCTGCCCGACGGCGGCGACCCCGGCGGCCAGCGCCGTCGCCAGGTCCTGCCGGGTCACCGACGCGGCCTCGCCGAGCGCCTTGCCGGTGTGGCGCAGCAGCGTCCCGTACAGCGGCCCCGAAGCGCCCCCGACGGTGGAGATCAACTGTCGCCCCGCGGTGGTGAGTACGGCCCCCGGTGTCGCGGGCGGCTCCTTGTCCAGGACCTCGGTCACGGCGGCGAACCCCCGCTTCAGGTTGGCGCCGTGGTCGGCGTCGCCGATCGCCGAGTCGAGCTCGGTGAGGTGGTCTGCCTCCCGGTCGACGGCGGCCCTGGCAGCGGCCAGCCAGCGACGGAAGAACGCGGCGTCGAACTCGTTCACTTCGTTCATCCTTTCCTCACCGGCCCCAGCGCAGAGCAGCCGTCTGCACGGGCGCGTCCCAGAGCCGCAGCAGCTCCCCGTCGGCCTCGCAGAGCGTCACCGAGCATCCGGCCATGTCGAGCGAGGTGACGTAGTTGCCCACCAGCGTGCGGGCGACCGGCACCCCGCGCTCGGCCAGCACGCGCTGCACCTCGGCGTTGAACCCGTACAGTTCGAGCAACGGCGTGGCGCCCATCCCGTTCACCAGGGCGAGGACCGGCCCGGACGGCCGCAGGTCCTCCAGTACGGCGTCGACGGCGAAGTCCGCGATCTCACGCGAGGTCATCATCGCGCGCCGTTCACGCCCCGGCTCGCCATGGATCCCGATACCCAACTCCAGCTCACCCTCGGGCAGTTCGAAGGTGGGGCTGCCCTTCGCGGGCGTCGTGCAGGCGCTCAGCGCGACACCGAAACTCCGCGACCGCTCGTTCACCCGCCGCGCGATCGCCTCCACCCGCTCAAGCGGCGCGCCCTCCTCGGCAGCGGCCCCTGCGATCTTCTCGACGAAGAGCGTGGCGCCGGTTCCGCGCCGCCCGGCGGTGTACAGACTGTCCGTCACCGCCACGTCGTCGTCCACCAGGACCTTGGCGATCTGGATGCCCTCGTCCTCGGCGAGCTCGGCGGCCATCTCGAAGTTGAGGACGTCACCGGTGTAGTTCTTGACGACGAACAGCACGCCCGCCCCGCTGTCGACGGCGGCGGCCGCCCGCACCATCTGATCGGGCACGGGCGAGGTGAACACCTCGCCGGGGCACGCGGCCGACAGCATCCCGGGCCCCACGAACCCGCCGTGCAGCGGCTCGTGCCCGGACCCGCCGCCGGACACCAGCCCCACCTTCCCGGCGACGGGCGCGTCCCGCCGCAGCACGACCCGGTTCTCGACATCGACCGTAAGTTCAGGATGGGCGGCGGCCATGCCCCGGAGCGCATCGGCGACCACGGTCTCCGGGACGTTGATCAGCATCCTCATGGGTACCTCCTGGTGGGGTGAGCAGGCGAGCCGCTGAGCAGGGTTTCTTCTGGCCAGAGCAGGTGAAGCGAATTGTTGATCTCGGCGGTTCGTGACGACTGGGGGCGGTTCTGGGCGGTACTGATGTCGACTCAATGTTGACTCAATGCCGACTCTTCCTGATGATGCATCAGGTTTGGGTCGAGGGAACGAGCATGGCGAATGCGCATCATGGCGCAATTGTCGACGCGCGGTCGTTGGCGCGCACCGGTGCGTCATCGGCCGGATCTGGGGCGATTCTGATTCCAGGGTGCACGGGGAGTCGACGGCTTAGGAAGTGGGTCCCGTCCTATGGGTAGGACCCTCCCGATCGTCGGGCCTCCAGCGCACCCAGCGGCTGGGGCTTTGGAGTCGAGGCTTCTCCGGCCACGCCGGATCATGGGCGGCCGGTGTCAGTGGGGCCTCCTGGACTGCCGCGACCCGATGACCAAGCGCAGCCGAGGGGATCGTGGAGGGTGCAGAGTGTCCTCCCGTGGATCGCAAAGCATCTGCACCGCGTGAGTTAGAGGCAATGCAACGTCAGGCCTGGGCATGCCTCAGTGACGCCGCGATGCCTGCCCACCAGCGGCTGGCGTCGGGATCCCAGGTCCCCGATCGACCTGTTCCCGATGACGCACCACGTGGAGTGCGTGGCGATCCTGGAGCCGGTGAAGAAAGCTGCCTGAGCTGGGGTTTTGCGGGTGCGCTTCATGGGAGGTGTGGGCGTTACGGGCGGCATCTCGACGCTGAGATGACGCTCGTTCTGATGGGGCGTCAGGTGAATTCCGAGGGGGCGGATCGCGGTGCGCACCGATGAACAAGTGCACCCCTTGCTGTGATGTGGCGCGCCGTCTTGGTGCTGGTGCTGGTGCTGACTGCGGCGGATGTGGCGTCGGCGCCACGGGCGCGGTGGCACGGTTGGCCGAGCGGCTCGGGGTCGATCCGGGTGTGATCGGTGCGTACGGGCGTCGGGCGAAGACGCGTACGGAGCATCCATGGTCGGCAACGCGGTGCTTGGGTTGGCGGGTGGCGTCGGCGCTGGAGGAGTTCTTGCTGACGCGGGCGATGGAGCACGACGCGCCGACGCCGTCGTTCCGGCCGGCGTTCGAGTACCTGGTCTCGGCGATGCTGCCCTGCCGGTGGCCGTGCTGACGCGCGCCACGGGCTCCTCGGACGTGGGCTGGGGCGGTGGTAACACCATGCTGATCACCGGTCGCTGCCGCTGTGCTTCCGTCTGGATGCATGCCGAACGGTTACCTCGGTACCTTCGTGCCCGTCATGATCATGACGGAATTCGCGCGAGGAAGGTAACGACATGACCGGATCAGGTCCGCACGAAGCACTGGCGGGAGCCTTCGAACAGCAGCGAGAGCGACTGGTGGCGGTCGCCTACCGGATGCTCGGGTCGCGGGGGGACGCCGAGGACGCGGTGCAGGAGGCGTGGATCCGGCTGGCGCGACAGGACGCGGCTGCGATAGACAACCTGGCCGGCTGGCTGACCACCGTGGTCGGCCGGGTCTGCATCGATGTGCTGCGCTCGCGCAAGACCCGGCCGGAGCTGTCGTACGAGGACCGGCTGCCGGAGCTGGTGGTGTCCGTGGACGGCGGGGCGGCGCCCGAGGACGACGCGATGCTCGCCGAATCGGTCGGGCTGGCACTGCTGGTGGTGCTCGACACTCTCACGCCCACTGAGCGGCTGGCGTTCGTCCTGCACGACATGTTCGCGATGCCGTTCGCCGAGATCGGCGAGATCATCGGCCGGTCCACCGACGCGACCAAGATGCTCGCCAGCCGGGCCCGCCGCAAGGTGCGGGGCACACCGCCGCCGCAGGAGGAGCCGCGACGGCAGCGCGCGGTGGTCGACGCGTTCCTTGCCGCGGCGCGGGGCGGGGACTTCGAGGGGCTCGTGCAGCTGCTCGATCCGCAGGTGACCTGGCGTACTTACCACCCGCAGGGCGTGATGACCTTGGTCGGGGCGGCGGAGGTGGCCGAACCGGTCATGCGCGGCGTCCGGTCGATGACCTCGGTGCTCCCGGTCCTGGTCAACGGGCTGCCCGGGTTCGTGGCCTGGGGTGCGAGGGGCAAGCTGCTCGGCGTGGTGGCGTGCACCGTGGCCGGCGGCCGGATCACCGAGCTCCTAAGCGTGAGCGACCGCAAGCGCCTCGACGCGATGGGGCTGCCCGCGCGACCCGAGTAGCGCACGTCGAGATGTTCAGTGCATGGGGTTGTTACCTCTTGGCGGGGCGCTTCGTCGTAGTGGTGAAAGCAGCCGAAGACGAAGGAGACCGCGATGGAACCCCGTATCAACCCCATGCACAACGAGGTCGGTTCGAAGTGGGCCAGGTGCATCATCTCGTCGAACAAGGCCATCACCGACTCGGCTCTGCCGAAGCCGGTGCAGGAGCTGGTGAAGATACGCGCCAGCCAGATCAACGGCTGCGGCGGCTGCCTCGACATGCACACCAAGGACGCCGCGGCCGCCGGCGAGAGCATGGTGCGGATCAACCTGGTCGGGGCGTGGCGGGAGACGACCGTCTACACCGAGGCGGAGCGGGCGGCGCTGGAACTCACCGAGCAGGGCACCCGCCTCGCCGACTCCAGCGGCGTCACCGATGAGGCGTGGGCGAACGCGGCGAAGCACTTCGACGAGGACCAGCTCATGGCCCTGGTGGCCCTGATCTGCGTGATCAACGCCTTCAACCGGCTGAATGTGATCACCCGGACGCCCGGCGGTGAGTACCAGCCCGGTCAGTTCGGCTGACGCGGACGACGCGGTTCCCCTCAGGCTCTCAGGCGGACCCGGGGCGACCCCCGGGTCCGCCCGCGGCCGCCACCCCCGGACATTGCGCCAAGGACAGGACTCATGAACACCGCACTGTGGATCGCCACCGGACTACTGACCGCCGTCTACCTGTTCTCCGGCCTCGGGAAGCTGTTCGTCCCACGGGAGAAGATGGCCGGGATGGCCGACGCCGCGCGCTGGGTCCTCGACTTCAAGCCCGGCACCCTCAAGGCCATCGGAGCAGTCGAGATCCTCGGTGCCGTGGGCCTGATCCTGCCCGCCCTGCTCGGCATCGCGCCGATACTCGTACCGCTGGCGGCCAGCGGCCTGGCGCTGATCCTGACCGGCGCGACGATCATGCGGATCCGCCGCGGCGAGACCAAAGCCGCGCTGGGGGACGCGGGCTACCTTGCCCTGACCGCCTTCGTGGCGATCGGCCGCTTCGCACTGGAACCCTTCACCGGCTGACGGCCCGTCATCCGGGCGGGATGCGGGCCGCGATCCGCATCCTCCGCGTGGGCGCACTCGCCGAAGGGCAGCGAACAGGACAGGGCGTGCTCGATGAGCGCATCGACGAACGATCTCCACGGCGGCGACGAGATGGGCGCGGCTGTGGCGGCACCTGTCTCATTGGAGCGATGCCGGACTGTACCCGCGATCCGCCCCGCATGTCTGGCACCTACTGCGGCGCTGGAGCCACCTCGCGTCAGCCGCCCCGAACGGGGAAGCAAGCGGGTCTCCACCGACCAGCAGTCGACCGACCGGCAGGACGTCGTCCTCGCCGAGGCCGGGATCGAGGACCCGGTGGAGTTCGAGGAATCGGCCGACACTTCCAGCCGGCTCCACCCGCTCCAGCGCCTGAGGTTCAGCGAACTGCTCGCGTACGCGTGCCCCGGCGACACCGTTCACACCTCCGAGATGTTCCGTCTCGTGCGCGGCGCTGCCACAGGCAGGCAGCCCGTGTGGGAGGGGGCCAGCGGCGGGCAAGGTGAACGGCGGGGGTCAAAGTGTCATCGGTATAAGGGAGTTGTCGAGGCGCTGCGATACGTTGAAGGCGTGACCGACATCGAATCGCGGATCGACACGTCCCGTCCGCACACTGCCCGGATATGGAACTACTGGACCGGCGGTAAGGACAATTACCCGGTCGATCGGGAGGCCGGCGACCGGATCCGTGAGCTGCATCCTGGGATCGGGGAGTACGCGAAGGCGGACCGGCTGTTCCTGGGGCGGGCGGTGCGGTACCTGGCCGAGCAGGAGGGCATCCGGCAGTTCCTGGACATCGGGACGGGGCTGCCGAGCGCCGACAATACGCATGAGGTCGCCCAGCGCGTCGCCCCCGACGCGCGGGTCGTGTACGTGGACAACGACCCGCTCGTCCTTGCACACGCCCGTGCCCTGCTGGTCGGGACGCCCGAGGGCCGCACCGACTACCTGGACGCCGATCTGCGGGACGTCGACACGATCCTGGCCGCCGCGGCGAAGACGCTCGACCTCTCGCAGCCGGTCGCGCTGATGCTGCTCGGGGTCGTCATCTTCGTCGAGAGCGACGAGGAGTCGTACGCGATCGTCCGCCGGCTCATGGACGCGCTCGCCCCCGGCAGCCACCTCGTCCTGTCCCACACGGTCACCCACCCCGACATGCCGGATGTCGACGCGGCGGTGGCGTTCTGGAACGAGCACGGTACGCCGAAGCTCACGCAGCGGACCCCCGCCGCCGTCGCGCGCTACTTCGACGGCCTGGAGCTGCTCGAGCCCGGGGTGGTGTCCTGCTCCGCGTGGCGGCCGGAGACGCCGACGCCGGACGTCGCGATGTACGCGGGCGTCGGCCGCAAGTGAAGGCGGGCGTGGGCGGTCCGTAGGTCCGTACGCCAGGGCCAGTGCGTCGAGCCTCGGTCGCGTACACCAGCGGGAAGGGGCTTTGTCCGGTCCGGTCGGAGTCGACCGGGCCCTTGGTCTGCGTGGCCAGGCCGACCTTGCGCTCCTCCATCGCGCACCGTGCCAGGCGCGTAGTGGCGCTGACGTGGCAGCCAGGTGGCGGCGTACTCGCCGCAGCGCTGCTTGCCCAACGATTCGCTTCATGTCGGCCTGCTGCGCGCGGAGTGCTCCGCTTCTCGCCGCCCTGTCGCCCACGCTCTCAGCAGCGTCGTTCCAGCTCTGAGCCACCGCTCGATCTGGTTGATCCACGACGAATACGTGGGAGTGAAGTGGAGCTGGAACCGGGGATCCGCAAGCAGCCTCTTGTGCCCCACCGGCGCCTTGTGGGCGGAGAGGTTGTCGCAGATCACGTGGACCGTCAGGCCCTCGCCGGTCTGGCGGTCGATCTCGTCGAGGAAGTCCCGGAGGTCCACCGCCCGGTGCTGCGCGGACAGTTGCGTGATCAGCCACGGTGCGGACCGCCACTTCCTCCACCTGGGCGTTGTTGACGGTCCGCGGCACCCGGGCCGCGGCTCATCAGGCAGGCCGTCCAGTCGGTCCCGCAGGAACCGCGTCCCCCATCTGGCCACCGTCTTGCGCTCAGCCGCGCGGCCACGACTGTGTTGGCGCCGGCCGGGGCCGACCCCTGGCCTTCGCGATCACCGGCGGGAACGTGAACGACTGCACCCAATTCGAGGTCGTCAGGCAACGGATCCGCGTCGGACGCAACGGGCCGGGTCGGCTCCGGCCCCGGCCCCGGCCGGTCGTCGCGGACAAGGGCTACCCCGCCCGCAGCCCCTTCCATCGGTGCAAGAATTTTGCGAGTCTCTGACCATATTTTGCGGCCATGCTTTACCGTGGGCTCATGAACAAGAAGCTGACCGAGGTCTCACGGTTCGCGGGTGTCAGTGAGGCGACGGTGCGGCGGGCCCTCAATGGCAGCCCGCTGGTCGCTCCGGCGACGATGGAGCGGGTGATGAGGGCGCTGGACGTGCTGGGGCTGCCCAGGCCGGCGACCGTGAAGGCCGAGCGGAGCCCGCTGATCGGGGTCGTGGTGCCAGACCTGCGGAACCCTGTCTTCCCGGCGTTCGCGGAGGCGATCGCCGGTCGTCTCAACAAGCGCGGTTGGATTCCCGTGCTGTGCACTCGCACATCTGATGGCGTGTCCGAGGCGAACTACATCGACATGCTGCTGGCCCAGGACATCGGCGGGATCGTCTTCATCGGGTCCAGCTACGCCGACGCGGGACCGGAGCAGGGCGCCGCCCTGAAGGAGCGGAAGGTGCCGCTGGTCCTGGTCAACGCGGCCGACGAGAACGCGGACGCGGTGCAGATCAGTGCCGACGACGCGGACGCGGTGGGGCAGTCGCTCACCCACCTGACCGGCATGGGGCATCAGCGGATCGGCTTGCTGGTCGGTCCCGTCGGGCACGTTCCGTCCGCTCGTAAGCTGGCCGCTTTCGCCGCGTTCTGGAAGGCCCGCCAGGTGCCCTCCCGCGACGGGATGCCCCTGGTCGGGAATGCCTTGTTCTCCATGGAGGCGGGAGCTGCTACGGCAGTGGGACTCCTGACGCGCGGAGCGACAGCCATCGTTTGCGGGAGTGACGAGCTCGCGCTAGGAGCGGTCCGCGGTGCCCGCCGCCTGGGTCTGGATGTTCCGGGTGGCGTGTCGGTGACCGGCTTCGACGACTCGCTGTTCATGGGGGCGGTGGATCCCCCGCTGACGACATGTCGGCAGCCCGTGGCCCGGATGGCCGATGCCGCGGTGGAGGCCTTGGCGCAGCAGATGCGGGGGCATCGGGTCGAGTCGGGTGTGACGTTGTTCCAGACGCAGTTGATCGTCCGCAACTCCACGGGGAGGCCGGCTCGCTAGCGCTGTGCGTAGAAGTTTTGCAACTTGTCATTGACTTCTTACGTGACCGACTTCTACCTTCTGCATGTCCGCTGGAGCTGTGGGCGCGGGGTTCACAGGCGCGGGTGCATCGCAGGAAGGCTGATGTGTCATGGCTGTCATGGCTGGTACCAAGAGCCGTCGTCGGTTCATAGCCACGGGCGTGGCCTGCGCCCTCACAGGAGCGCTGGCCGCGTGCGGCGGCGAGTCGTCCTCCGCCGGTAAGGACGGCGTCGTCACGATCTCGGTGAACAACATGCCGCCCAAGACGCAGCCGGTGGACCGCAAGTACTTCGAGGAGGACGTCAAGGCCTTCGAGAAGGCCCACCCGAAGATCAAGATCGATGCCCGCGAGGGGCAGATGGACCCCAAGACGTTCTCCGCGAAGCTGGCCGGCGGCCAGCTGGAAGACGTGTACTACGTGTACTTCACCGACCCGGCCGGTCTGATCCAGCGCCGTCAGGGCGCCGACATCACGCCGTACGTGAAGGACATGCCGTACTTCAAGGACATCAAGCCCGAGTTCCTGAAGGTGTTCACCGGACCGGACGACAAGATATACGGCCTGCCCAACGGCCAGTACTCGCTCGGCCTGGTCTACAACCGCGACCTGTTCCGGAAGGCCGGTCTGGACCCCGACTCACCGCCCAGCACGTGGGACGAGGTCCGCGCGGCGGCGAAGAAGATCGGCGCCCTGGGCGACGGCACCGTCGGGTATGCCGACTACAGCAAGAACAACCAGGGCGGCTGGCACTTCACCGCCTGGGTGTACTCCATGGGCGGCGACATCGCCGTGCAGAAGGACGGCAAGTGGAAGGCCGCCTTCGACAGCGACGCCGGGCGCAACACCCTGCGGATGCTGCGTGACATGCGCTGGACCGACGACACCATGGGTTCCCGCCAGCTCCTCCAGATCGAGGACGCGCAGAAGATGATGGGCGCCGGCAAGCTCGGTATGTACATGGCCGGGCCGGACAACATACCCACCGTCGTCAAGCAGTTCGAGCGCAAGTACGACGAGTACGGGGTCGCCGCGATGCCGGGGCCGGCGACCCTCGGCGGCGGCAACGGGTTCATGTTCAACCCGAAGGCCTCACCGGAGAAGATCAAGGCCGGCATCGAGTGGGTCCAGTGGAAGTACCTCAACCCGGACCGGACCGAGTTCGAGGACAAGCGTGCCTCCGACAGCGACGTGCCCATCGGTCTGCCGCTGGATCGCCTGTTCACCGGGCAGGCGGAGGCGAAGCAGGACGCTGCCCACGCCAAGTACGCCAACGTGCCGACGGAGAACTACAAGCCGTTCGTCCAGCGCAACGCCGAGATCCAGCAGAAGGTCGAGCCGCCGAACGCCCAGCAGATATACACCGTCCTCGACGGAGTGATGCAGGCGGTGCTGACCAAGAAGGACGCCGACCTCGACCAGCTCCTGAAGGACGCGTCGAAGAAGGTCGACGGCATTCTCGCGACGGTCAAGTGACATGGCGGCTCCGACCCTCACCCGGACATCGAAGCATTCCGCCGAGCCGCAGAAGAACAACGCGATACCCCTGCACAGGCGTCGGCGCCGCATCCGTGAGAACGTCACCGCCTATGCCTTCCTGGGCGCTGGGCTGATCTGCTTCGCGCTGTTCTCCTGGTACCCGATCGTGCGGGGGCTGCTGCTCGGCTTCCAGCAGGTCAGCTTCGCCCAGCCCGCCACTTGGGTGGGCTGGGAGAACTACCAACGCCTCGTCGACGACCCGCTGTTCGTCACGGCCTGGAAGAACACCGGCTACTTCACGCTCCTCGCCCTGGTCTTCGGTTTCGCCGTGCCGTTCGTGACCGCCGTGGTCCTCAACGAGTTCCGGCACGCCCGGTCCTATCTGCGGATGACGGTCTACCTCCCGGTGATGCTGCCGCCGATCGTCACCATGCTGCTCTGGCGCTGGTTCTACGACCCGGGCCCGGGCCTGTTCAACAAGGTCCTCGAGGTGTTCCACCTGCCGGCCCAGCAGTGGCTGGAGTCGGAGAACATGGCCATGCTCTCCCTGGTCCTGGTCTCCACCTGGGCGAACATGGGCACCACCACACTCATCTATCTCGCCGCCCTCGGCTCCATCCCGGGCGAGCTGTACGAGGCGGCCGAGTTGGACGGGGCCTCCATCCGGCAGCGGTTGTTCCACGTGACCGTCCCGCAGATGCGGTTCATCCTGATGATCACCCTGCTGCTGCAGGTCATCGGCACCATGCAGGTCTTCGTCGAACCGTACGTCCTGACCGGCGGAGGACCCGACGACGCCACCGTCACCGTCCTGCTGCTGCTCTACCGCTACGCGTTCGTCTACAACGACTTCGGCATGGCCAGCGCCATGAGCACGGTGCTCTTCCTCGTCCTGGGCGCCTTCGCCGCCGCGTACCTGCGACTGAGCCGCGGCAAGGGCTGAAAGGAACGACCATGTCCGCATCGCGTACCCTCATCGCTCCCGGTGAGATGAACCGCCGCGCCGGCCGCTTCCTCTACCGGTTCGTGCTGGGCTCGACCGTCGTCGGCTTCACCATCGCCTTCGTCTTCCCGCTGTACTGGATGGCGAGCGGAGCACTGAAGTCCTCATCGGAGCTGGCCGATCCCAACCCCACCATCTGGCCGCAGAGTTGGCACCCGGAGTCGTACTCCCAGGCGTGGACCAACGTCGGCCTGGGCGACTACTTCCTCAACACCCTGCTGCTGGCGGCCGGCGCATGGCTGCTCCAGCTCATCGTCGACGTGTCCGCCGCCTACGCCCTGTCCAAGCTGCGGCCGGCACTGGGCAACGTCGTTCTCGGCATGATGCTCGCCACGCTCATGCTGCCGGTCTCCGCCCTGCTGGTGCCGACCTACCTGACCGTCACCGACGTCCCTCTGCTCCACGTCAACCTGATCAACACGCCCTGGGCGATCTGGCTGCCGGCCTGCGCCAACGCCTTCAACATCTTCATCCTCAAGCGCTTCTTCGACCAGATCCCGGCCGAGCTGCTGGAATCCGCCCGCCTGGACGGAGCGGGTCCCGTCCGCGTGCTGTGGTCCGTCGTGCTGCCCCTGTCCAGGCCGGTACTGGCGGTGGTGTCCATCTTCGCCGTGGTCGGTGTCTGGAAGGACTTCCTCTGGCCCCTCCTTGTCCTGCCCGACCCGGCCCGGCAGCCGATCACCGTCGCACTGAACCGTCTGGCCGAGTTCATGCCCGCCAACCAGCTCCTGGCCGGGATGGTCATGGCCTCCGTCCCTCTGCTGGTGATCTTCCTCGTCTTCCAGCGGCACATCATCGCCGGTCTGACGGCGGGCAGCCTCAAGGGCTGACAGGGACCGCCCCGCCCCACAGCTCGCAGCCGGCCGGCCCAGCCCAGCGCCTCCACCTCCCCTCCAGACCCGGAAGGACATGCAGCCGTGTCGATCCATACAAGAGCCCCACACACCACAACCTCCGCCATGGCAGCCGCCCTGCTCCTCGCCGTCACCGGCGCCGTCTCCTACAGCGCGGCCGCGTCGCCCCCGGCCTACGCCGCCTCCACCGTCCTGGAGGCCGAGTCGGCGAACCTGTCGGGCGGTGCGGTGGCGGAGAACGAGCACTCCGGCTACACCGGCAGCGGCTACGTGGGCGGGTTCACCGACCCCCACAAGGGCACCGCTTCCCTGACAACCACCGTGCAGTCCGCGCACGCGGGCGCCGGATCGGTGAAGATCCGTTACGCCAACGGCACCGGCTCGGCGAAGACGCTGACGCTGTTCGTCAACGGCACCCCCTCGGGCCAGGTCAGTCTGCCGGCCACCGGCAACTGGGCCGACTGGTCCACGCTGGACGCACCGGTCACCTTCACCAACGGCGCCAACACCCTGGCGTTGACGTTCACCAGCGCGGACAGCGGCAACGTCAACATCGACCACCTCGTCGCGGCCACCCCCGGCGACCCCGGCGACCCCGGCGACCCCGGCGATCCGGGAGACCCGGACCCGGCAGGCGTGGGCGCCTCGCTGCCGTTCACCACGTACGAGGCGGAAGCGGGTCGGACCAACGCCTCGGCCATCGGTCCCGACCGCACCTATCTGTCCCCGGCCTCCGAGGCGTCCGGCCGCAGAGCCGTCAACTTGACCCAGACCGGCGACTACGTCGAGTTCACGCTGACCAAGCCCGCCAACGCGATCAACCTGCGCTACTCCCTGCCCGACAGCGGCGACGGCCGGGGCATCGACGCCTCCCTGAGCGCCTACGCGGACGGCCAGCCTCTGCCCGACCTTCAGCTGACCTCGCGCTACGCCTGGGTCTACGGCGAGTACCCGTACACGAACAATCCCGGCGAGGGAAAGGGGCACCGTTTCTTCGACGAGACCCGCATCAGCCTCGGCCGGACGCTGCCGGCGAACACCGTCCTGCGCCTGCAGAAGGACGCCCTGGACACCGCCGCCCTCTACACCGTCGACCTGCTGGAGGCGGAGGAGACCGGCGCGGCCGGCACCCTGCCGAGCGGCTACGTGTCGGCAAGGGACCTCGGCGTCACACCGAACGACAGCCAGGACGACACCGCCGCCCTCAACAGCGCGCTGCAGAGCGCCAAGAGCCAGGGCAAGGGCCTGTGGCTGCCCGCCGGTACGTACAACATCTCCGACCACATCAACCTCTCCGGGGTGAAGCTGCGCGGCGCCGGCGTGTGGCACACCGTGCTGCGCGGCACCGGGTTGAAGGGCGGCCTTTTCGGCCGGGGCGGCACCAGCAGCGTCGAGGACCTGATGATCGACGGCCAGAACACCGTCCGTGACGACGCGGGCGGGCACGCCGCCATCGAGGGCGACTTCGGCAGCAATTCCACCATCCGTAACGTGTGGATCCAGCACACCAAGGTCGGTCTGTGGGTCACCGCTCCGACCGACGGACTCAAGGCCAGCGACCTGCGCATCCGTAACACCTACGCCGACGGCGTCAACCTGCGCGGCAACGTGCAGAACACCGTCGTCTCCAACAGCAGCATCCGCGGTACCGGCGACGACGGCATGGCCATGTGGTCCGACCCCGGCGCCGTCAGGAACAGCGCCTTCCGTAACAACACCATTCAGCTGCCCACGCTCGCCAACGGCGCCGCCGTCTACGGCGGCAGCGGCAACAGCGTCGAGAACAACCTCATCTCCGACACCGTCACCGCCGCCGCCGGCGTCGCCGTCAGCACCCGCTTCGGCGAGCCGTTCAGCGGCACCACGACCGTCTCCGGCAACGCTCTGCGCCGCACCGGCAGCCTGGAGCCCAACTGGAACGCCAAGCTCGGCGCCCTCTGGATCTTCGCCGAGCCCAGTCGTCACGACATCACCCAGCCCGTCGTCCTGACGAACAACAGCGTGGAGGACTCCACCTACAGCGGGCTGCTCGTCAGCCACCAGAAGCAGGTCACCGACCTGCGCGTGGACGGACTGACCATCAACCGGACCGGCGCCTACGGCATCGAGATCAACGCGGGCGGCAACGGGACGTTCTCCAACACCAAGGTCACCGGCACCGCCGGAGGCGGGCTGAACGTCGCCGGCGGTTTCACCATCCAGCGGGGGAGCGGCAACTCCGGCTGGTGATCCGGGCGGGCCGCCGGCCCGGGAGGCCGTGTCGCCATCCCGACCCGCGGCCGACCGATCGCCCTCACCCCCGACTCCGCGGGCCCGGACCACCAGTCCCCGGCATCCGGGCCCGCGGTACCCACTCCACTCGCTTCGTACAGGAGGCAATTCCCCATGACCCCGCGCACCACCGACTGGTGGCGACACGCAGCCATCTACCAGGTCTACCCGCGCAGCTTCGCCGACGGCAACGGTGACGGCATCGGCGACCTGGCCGGCGTGCGCTCCCGACTGGACTACCTGCAGCGCCTGGGCATCGAGGCCCTCTGGTTCTCCCCCTGGTACCTGACCCCCATGGCCGACGCCGGCTACGACGTCACCGACTTCCGGCAGATCGACCCTCGCTTCGGCACCCTCGCCGAAGCCGAAGCCCTCATCCGCGAGGCCCACGAGCGCAGCATCCGCGTCATCGTCGATGTCGTCCCCAACCACGTCTCCCACGAGCACGAGTGGTTCCTCAAGGCCCTCGCCTCCCCGCCCGGTTCCCCGGAACGCGAGCTGTTCTGGTTCCGCGACGGCCGAGGCGAGAACGGCGAACTGCCGCCCAACGAATGGCAGTCCATCTTCGGCGGCCCCGCCTGGACCCGCGTCCCGGACGGCCAGTGGTACCTGCACCTGTTCGCCCCCGAGCAGCCCGACCTCAACTGGCGTCTCCCCGCGGTCCGTTCCGAGTACGAGGACGTCCTGCGCTTCTGGTTCGACCGGGGCGTCGACGGCATCCGCGTCGACTCCGCCGCCATGTGCAGCAAGGACCCCGCGCTCCCCGACTACGACCACAGCGTCCTCCCCGACCCCCACCCCTACGTCGACCTCGACGAGAACCACGACATCTATCGCGGCTGGCGCGCCGTCGCCGACTCCTACCCCGAGCCGCGCGCCCTGATCGGCGAGGTCTGGCTCGCCGACTCCGCGCGCTTCGCCCGCTACCTGCGCGCCGACGAACTCCACGCCGCTTTCAACTTCGAATTCCTCGGCTGTAGTTGGGACGCCGCCGCGCTGCGCGCCTGCATCGACCAGACTCTCGCCGACCACGCCGATGTCGGCGCCCCCAGCACCTGGGTGCTGTCCAACCACGACGTCACCCGCCACGTCACCCGCTACGGCCGCCCCGACACCAGCACCGCCGCGGGCATCCGCCAGTACAACCCCGTCGTCGACGAAGACCTCGGCCGCCGTCGCGCCCGCGCCACCGCCCTGCTCACCATGGCCCTCCCCGGAGCCGTCTACATCTACCAGGGGGAAGAGCTCGGCCTGCCCGAAGTCGAAGACATCCCCGCCGACCGCCGCGACGACCCCATCTACCACCGCACCGGCGGCACCGACCCCGGACGTGACGGCTGCCGCGTCCCGCTGCCCTGGAGCGGCCACCAGGAGCCCTACGGCTTCAGCCCCGACGGGGCGGCGGCCCGCCCCTGGCTCCCGCAGCCCGCCTCCTGGGCACATCTCAGCGTCGCGGCGCAGGAGTCCGACCCGGCCTCCATGCTGCACTTCTACCGCGAGGCCCTGTCCCTGCGCGCCGGCCATCCCGCACTCGGCGACGGCCCCATGCAGTGGCTGCAGGCCCCCGACGGCGTCCTCGCCTTCACCCGCGGCACGGACTTCACCTGCGTAATGAACCTCTCCGGCACCCCCGTCGCCCTGCCCGAACACCGCACCGTACTGCTGTCCTCACACCCCCTGAACGGCACCCGCCTGGAAGCAGAAGCCAGTGCCTGGCTGCACACCACCTGACCACCGCCGCGCAGCCGCCATCGACGAGGCGAAGCTCCACCGGCTTCACCGGCTCGACCGGCTGGACCCGCTCCCCCCGTAACTCGACGAACTCGCGCTCCTCGACCTGGCGCAGGCCGCGCTGAACGCCTCCCCGGCGGCGTCTACCTCGTCACCGCTGTCAGCCCGAAGTTCACCACCGAGCAGCTTCGGGCGCGCTGACGAGGGGAGCCGGCTGGGCCGGGACGGTGTTCATTTCGTATGTGATCAATTGTGGGACGACGTCCGGATGTGAGGCGTTCGGACCCTCATGGCCTGACATGATCCGGGCCATGACTGACTCGTCCACCGGACCGACGGAAGCACCGTCGTATCTGCCCGAGCGGGCCCGTGTGTTCGTCGCGGGGCACCGCGGCCTCGTCGGCTCCGCGATCGCCCGCGTGCTGAGCGCGGACGGGCACGAGGTGATCACCCGGACCCGCGCCGAGCTCGATCTGCGCGACGCGGCACGGACCGCCGCGTTCCTCGCCGGGACTCGCCCCGACGCCGTCGTGCTCGCCGCAGCCAAGGTCGGCGGGATCATGGCGAACAGTACGAGCCCGGTGCAGTTCCTGGAGGAGAACCTCCAGATCCAGCTCGCGGTCGTGGCCGGTGCGCACGCCGCCGGGGTCGAGCGCCTGCTCTTCCTCGGCTCGTCCTGCATCTACCCGAGGCTCGCCCCGCAGCCGATCTCCGAGGACGCGCTCCTCACCGGTCCGCTCGAGCCGACCAATGAGGCGTACGCGCTGGCCAAGATCGCCGGCATCGTGCAGGTTCAGTCGTACCGGAAGCAGTACGGCGCCGCCTACGTCTCCGCGATGCCCACGAACCTCTACGGCCCCGGCGACAACTTCGACCTGGAGACCTCACACGTCCTGCCGGCGCTGATCCGACGCTTCCACGAGGCCCGTGAGGAGGGATGCGAGGAGATCGTGCTCTGGGGCTCCGGGACCCCGCGCCGGGAGTTCCTGCACGTCGACGACCTGGCAGCCGCCTGCGCCGTACTGCTGCGGAGCTACGACGGCGACGAGCCGGTCAACATCGGCTGCGGCGAGGACCTCTCCATCCGCGAACTCGCCGAGACGATCGCCGATGTGACGGGATACCAGGGCAGGATCGCGTGGGACACGAGCAAGCCCGACGGCACCCCGCGCAAGCTCCTCGACGTGTCCCGGCTGACCGGACTCGGCTGGAAGCCGGCCGTCACACTGCCCGACGGCATCGCCGCCACCTACGCCTGGTGGCGGGAACAGAACTGACGTCGATCCCGCCGCCCGGACCGTGCGATCCCGGTGTCTATGTGAGTGGGCCACCCGGTGCCGGAGCCGCTCGGGAGGAGGAGTCCGCGCTCGGAGGCGGTTCCTGGATGTCGAGCCGATGAGCCGGTGAACGGCCTCACCAGGCATCACCTCGCCTTCGGCCGCCACCGCTGCCCGGGTGCGCCACTGGCCCGTACGAAGGCGGCGGTGGGCGCTGCGCGCGGCAGCCCGCCGCCTACCGGTGCACGTCTCGCGGCGGCGTCGACGCGGATCCCGCGTCCGCCCTGCATCGGTCGCGGTCTCGGAACCGCAACAGCCCCGATGTTCGGCCTGCTGTGCTTCCCGGCCCCCCGCGGGTGCCGGCCGTACGAGGCTGATGAGCCCGCGGGTGCTTCCGTCGCGTCACACGCGGTCGGGGAACGACACGCCGAAGCCGTTGCCGGGGTGCCAGTGGTCGCGCGGCCTGTCGTCGAAGTGCAGGAAGCGACGCTGGCGCTCTTCGGACCAGCGCGCCAGGCACGGCCAGGCATGGCTCCGGCTGGACAGGACCAGCGCGTGCTCGGAGAGCGCCGGGGCCACGGCTGCCAGCTCGGCGTCCTCGTGGTCCGGCCCCACCGAGGTGTCCAGCAGGACCATGTCGACGCCGCGCTCCTGGACCTGCGGGCTGCCCAGGACCTTCACGGAGTCGCCGACGACCTGGTCCACGACGGCCCGGTACGGCCCCCGGATCAGTTCGCCTGCCCGGGGGTCGATGTCGACGGTGGTGAGCCGGCCGCTTCCGTTGCGGAGCAGAGCGGCGGCGATCAGGCTGCTGCTGATGCCACGGTGCGGGCCGGCCTCGACCACGTGCGCGGGGGCGAGCGTGCGCACGAGGGCGTAGTACGCGACGCGTCGGCCGTAGCGCACCTCGCGGTCGCAGGTCCCGGAGCGGACGCTGGTGGCCAGCCCCTCGTTCAGGGTCCTGCGGAGTTCGGCGTCCTCCTCCGCCTCCTGGATGTGCGCGCGCGCCACCTTCACCGGGGTGCCGGTGACCTCGCTCACGAACCAGCAGAGGTGGTCGTGGTTCGAGGGCTCCAGGTCGTAGGTGAAACAGGAGTGCTCGCGGGAACGGACGAGCCAGGCGCCCGACCGCTGGAGCAGGCGGGCGTCGTAGCGGGCGACGGTGGCCAACCGCAGGGGCAGAGCGGCTGCCCGCGCGAGCGGGGTTGCGGCGATCTTCCGGGTCAGGTTCTGCATGGGGGGAGGCTAGGGGCGATGGCTTGGCAATCCGAGAAGAACCAGCCCATGTCGCCCTCCGTCGCCGGTGTGGCCCACGACATTCAGCCGGTCGACCGCGGCTGCGCCGTTCAGAGCCGGTCGACGCCCTCCCCGCGGCATCTGTTGCGGGTGTCGAAGACATAGCGGGCGTGCCGTTCGACGAGCACGTAGTCGAAGCCGTCGTGGTCCGTTGTCACGACGACCGCGTCCGCGGCGCGCAGCTCCTCCTCCGTCAGTTCCACGCGCAGCACGTGGGCCGGGAGATGGGCCGGGGGCGCGTACGGTTCGACGGCCCGCACATGGGCGCCCGCCTCGTGCAGCAGCCGCGCGACCTCGACGGCCGGGGACTGGCGTACGTCGCCGGTGTTCTTCTTGTAGGCGAGACCGAGCAGCAGGACATGTGCACCGGTCAGCTCCCGTCCCAGTCCGGCGGCCACGCGCCGGACGACATGAAGCGGCATGTGCGCGTTGATCTCGTTGGCGAGCGAGATGAACCGGACGTCGTGGCTGAGCTCGCGGCGCACCTGCCAGGCAAGGTAGGTCGGGTCGACGGGCAGGCAGTGGCCGCCCACCCCCGGACCCGGCAGGAACGGCATGAAGCCGAAGGGCTTGGTCGCGGCGGCGCCGACCGCTTCCCAGATGTCCACGTCGAGCGGGCGCGCGCACATCGCGAGCTCGTTCACGAGCGCGATGTTGACCTGGCGGAAGGTGTTCTCCAGAAGCTTGGTCAGCTCGGCGGTGCGCGGGGACGAGACCGGCACGGTGCGGGTGACGATCCGGCGGTAGAAGGAGTCGATCGCGCCGAGGGAGTCCTCGTCGACCCCGGACACGACCTTCGGCGTGTTCTCCAGCCGCCACTGGGTGTTGCCCGGATCGATGCGCTCGGGGCTGTAGCCGAGATGGAAGTCCCTGCCCGCGCGCAGCCCGCTGCCGTGTTCGAGGATGGGCCGTAGGACGTCCTCGGTGGTGCCCGGGTAGGACGTCGACTCCAGGACGACCGTCGCGCCGGGCCGCAGATGAGGCGTGACGGATGACGCGGCGCTCTCGATGTACGAGAGGTCGGGTGCCCCGTCCCGCAGCGGGGTCGGCACCGCGATCACGCAGACGTCGAAGTCCGTGGCGTCGGCGTAGTCATGACTGACCGTCAATCCGCTGTCGAGCGCGCCGAGCAGTCGCTCGGGAGTGATGTCCTCGACGTAGGAGTCGCCCGCCGTCAGCTGCTTGATTCGCAGCTCGTCCGTGTCGAGCCCGGTCACGAGGAAGCCGGCTTCCGCCGCCGCCACCGCGAGTGGCAGTCCTACATATCCGAGCCCGATCACAGTGACGCGGCGAGGCGCCTCGGTTGGTCCCATAAGGGCAATCTCCGATCGAGGAACGACAGAAACAGATCGTGTTTATCACTCGATATCTAGACAAAGGCGGCTAATTTACCCAAGGCGGCCGGGCGCTTCCCCGGTATCACCCCGATACCGCAACGTGGTCCCACGTCGGCCGGGAGAAACTACGGAACGGGCTGCGCAATGGAATCCCTCACGTACTTGGTCACCGGCGGTGCCGGCTTCATCGGATCCCATCTGGCGGAGGCCCTGCTCCACGAGGGTCACTCCGTGGTCGTCCTCGACGACCTGTCCACCGGTGACCTGACGAACCTCGCGGAGGTCAGGGCGCATCCCCGATTTCGCTTCGCCGGCGGCTCCGTCCTGGACGAACGCCTGGTCGACGAGCTCACCGGCCGCTGTGACGCCGTCGTCCACCTGGCCGCGGCGGTGGGCGTCCGCCAGATCGTCGAGCAGCCGCTGAGGTCGTTCACGACCAATGTGCGAGGCGCCGCACATGTCATCGAGGCGGCCCACCGCCACGGCCGCCCGCTCCTGCTCGCCTCCACCTCCGAGATCTACGGCAAGAACGCCTCCGGGCCGCTGACCGAGACCGCGGACCGGGTGCTCGGCGCCACGACCGTCGCCCGCTGGTCGTACTCGACGGCGAAGGCGGTCGACGAGATCCTCGCCTTCGCGTATCACCGGGAGCACGGGCTCCCCGTCACCGTGGTGCGCCTGTTCAACACCGTGGGGCCGAGGCAGTCCCCGGCGTACGGCATGGTCGTGCCCCGCCTGGTCCGCCAGGCGGTCACCGGCGAGCCGCTGACGGTCTACGGCGACGGGCGGCAGCGGCGCTGCTTCGCGCATGTCGCCGACGTGGTGGACGCGTTGATGCGGCTGCTGACGCACCCCGGCGCGGTTGGCCAGGTGTTCAACGTCGGCACCTCCGAGGAGACCTCGGTCGGCGAACTCGCCGCGCGCATCGTCCACCGGGTGGGCAGCGGCTCGCCCGTGCGGCTCGTCTCCTACGAGGAGGCCTACGGGACCGGCTACGGCTTCGAGGACATGGAGCGCCGCGTCCCGGATACGACCCGTCTGCGCGAACTGACGGGCTGGCGCCCGCGGCTCACGCTGGACGACATCCTGGACGCGGCGATCGCCGACGCGAGACGCCGCTGCGCCTCCCCCGAGGACAGGGCTCCGGCGGACGACGCTCTCGCCGGTGACCCCGTCGCCGACCGCACTCCCGCGGACGGCCGCCTTTCCCCCTCCCGCACGCCCGCGATTCCGGACGGCCGGGCGCCCCTCCCGGTGCCCAACACCCGAAGGGTGGAGTCGCCCTCGGTGGCCGATCGCACCACCCCCGCCTCCTCCCAGCCCCATTCCTGACGGGACATCACCGTGATCTTCGGAATCGCGGCCGTCGCCGCGCTGCTGCTCACCGCGGTGCTCGTCGGGCTGCTGCGCGGCTGGGCGCTGCGCCTCGGACTCGTCGACCGTCCCACCGGCCGCAAGGCTCACGCCCGGCCCACCCCCCACCTCGGTGGTGTGGCCGTGGCCGTCGGCACGGTCGCCGTCAGCCCGCTCGCCTGGTGGGGCGACACCCCGGTCGGACCGGCCACCGGAGCTCTCCTTTCGGCCGCCGGAGCCGTCGCCGTCCTCGGCCTGGTCGACGACCTGCGGCCGATGAGCGCGCGCTCCCGGCTCGTCGTGGAGGCATGCGCGGCCGCCCTGGTGGTGCACCACGCCGGATTCGGGCTCCTCCTGGGGGCGTTGGCGGTCCTTTGGATCGTCTTCGTCACCAACGCCTTCAATCTGCTGGACAACTCGGACGGTGCGATGGGCACGGTCGGCGCGGTCACCGCGTTCGGCCTGAGCATCTGCGCGGCGGCGGAGTCCTTGTACGGACTCGCCCTTGTCCTGTGCGCCCTGGCCGCCGCGCTCACCGGCTTCCTTCGGCACAACTGGTACCCGGCCCGGATCTTCCTCGGCGACTGCGGTTCCCTGTTCACCGGCTTCGTCCTGGCCTCGGCCGCCGTGCTGGTGCACGTGGGCCACGAGCCGCTGACGACCGCGGGGGGCGTCTTCGCCCTGTCCGCCGTGGTCGCCGCCGACAGCCTCCTCGTCGTGGTGTCCCGCCGTCGCGCGGGCCGCTCCGTCCTCATGGGCGGCACCGACCACATCGCCCACCGGCTGCGCCGGCTCGGCCTCACCACGCCGGGCGCGGCGGTGGTCCTCGGCATCGCGTCCTGCGTGGGCGTGACCATCGGGCTGCTCCTGCACCGCGGCGTCCTCGGCCCCTCCGCGGCCCTCTGGGTGGCGGCCGGCGTCCTCGCGGCGGTCCTCGGCCTGCTGCGCGTTCCCGTCTACACCCGGCAGGTGCGCACACAGCGGCTGTCCGGCAGCCCGGCCGCCACGGGCAGAACCATCGACATGGCCAGGGGATGACGAGAATGACCACAGCGCCCGCTCTGCCCACGCTCCTCTGCGCCGGGGTGCCGGTCGCGGCCACGACACCCTCGACGGCCTCGGCGTTCGTCGTCGACCTCGCCCGCGCCCGCGTACCGGCCGACGTCCACCTCTGCAACGCCTACACCCTGGCCCTGGCCGACATCGACCCGGACCTGCGGCGCGTCCTGCGCGAGGCCCGGCTCAACCTGCCCGACGGACAAGGCGTGGTGTGGGCCAACCGGCTCGCGCACCGGGGCCACGAGGTGCCGCGCGTCCGCGTCTACGGCCCCGACCTCTTCCTCGACGTCGTCCGCACCGGCCAGGAGGCGAACCTCACCCACTACCTCCTGGGCTCCACCCGCGACGTACTCGACCGCCTCACCTCCGAACTCCTCGCCCGCTTCCCCCGCGCCCGCATCGTCGGCTCGGAGGCCCCGCCCTTCTGCGACGTCACGGACGAGGAGCGCCGGGCACAGGCCGCCCGGATCGCCGCCAGCGGCGCCCAGATCGTCTGGGTGGGCCTCGGCACGCCGAAACAGGACCACGAGGCGGCGCGCCTCGCTGCCCTCCACCCCGCCGTCTACGTGGCCGTGGGCGCCGCCTTCGATTTCGTCTCGGGCAACAAGCCGCAGGCCCCGCTGTGGATGCAGCGCCACGGCCTGGAATGGCTGTTCCGGCTGTGCAGCGAACCGCGCCGCCTGGCCCGCAGGGTGCTGTGGGGCCACCCCCGATTCATCTGGGCGGCGTGGAAGGGGGCCCGCGCATGACCCCACCGCGGAAACTGCGCATCGCCCTCGTCCACAGCTTCTACGGAGGCTCGGTCCCCGGCGGCGAGAACATGGTGCCGCTCGACCAGGCCGAAGCGCTGCGCCGGGCCGGCCACGACGTCCACCTCGTCGCTGCCCGCACCGACGAACTGGCCGGCCGCCCACTGCACCCGCTGCGCTGCGCCGTGACCGTCGCGAGCGGCCGGGGCCGCACCCCGCTCCGCGAACTGCGGGCGCTCGCCCCCGACGTGGTCCATGTCCACAACCTCTTCCCCAACTTCGGCCGCGCCTGGGCGGCCGCCTGGCCAGGTCCCCTCGTCGCGACCCTGCACAACTACCGCCCGCTGTGCGCCTCCGCCGTCCTCTACCGGGACGGCGCCCCGTGCACCCGCTGCCCGGACGGCGACCGCTGGGCGGGGCTGCGCCACGGCTGCTACCGCGGCTCGCGGCTCGCCACGCTCCCGCTGGCATGGGCGTCCCGCGACGGGGTGTCCGGAGATCCACTGTTGCGCCGCGCCGACCGCGTCGTCGTGCTGTCGGATCTGAGCCGCGCAACGTACGAACGGGCCGGGATCCCGCCCCGTCGCATGGCGCTGATCCCCAACTTCGCGCCGGCGCCGGACACCGCGACGGTCCTCTCGGTACCCGCCTGGGTCTACGTCGGCCGGCTCAGCGAGGAGAAGGGCATCCTTGAGCTGCTACGCCGGTGGCCCGCCGGCGTACGGCTCGACGTCATCGGCAACGGAGCGCTGGAGGAGGACTGCCGCGCCCTCGCGCCCGCCTCCGTACGCTTCCTCGGAGCCCTGGACCGCCGCGCGTTGCGCGAGCTGCTCCCCGGATACCGCGGCGCCGTCTTCACGAGCCGCTGCTACGAGGGGGCCGTGCCGCTCGTCTACGTCGAGGCCCTCGCGGCCGGTCTGCCGGTCCTCGCCGTCGAAGGCTCGTCGGTGCCGCTCGCGGTCAGAGCCGAAGGGACCGGAGCGGTCACGTCGTGGGACGCCCCGCTCGCGGACGCCCTGCACGCGGCCGACCGCGCTTTCCCCGCATTGCGGGAACACTGCCGGGGCGTGTACGCGCGGCGGTACGGCGAGCGGGCCTGGACGGAGCGCATGGTCGGGCTCTACCAGGAGGTGACGGCGTGACCACGGCCCGGGTGGGCCTGGTCGTGCCGTACCTCACCGCCTACCGGCTGCCGTTCTTCGCCCGGCTCCGCGGCGAACTCGACGCACGGAACATCGAACTGGCCGTAGCCCACGGCCTGCCGACCGGACTGTCCGCGGCGCGGCGCGACACCGTCGAACTGCCCGGCTCCGTCGCGCTGCGCCAGCGCGCGTGGAAGATCGCGGGCCGTGACCTCATCTGGCTCGGGCTCGGCGAACTCGCCCGCACCAGCGATGCCCTGGTCCTGCCGCAGTCCATGCACCATCTGCACACCTATCCGCTCCTGGCCCGGCGTCGCCCCCGGATCGGGCTCTGGGGGCATGGCAGGACCCATGTGTCGGCCCACGGGTCGGTGGCCCGGCGCGCCAAGGCGGCGCTGACCCGCCGAGCCGACTGGTTCTTCGCCTACACCGAGGCGGGCGGGGCCTACGCCGTACAGGCCGGGCTGCCCCGCCAGCGCGTCACCGTCGTCCACAACTCCCTGGACACGACGGCGCTCGCCGCAGCCCGCGACGCCGTCACCGACGCCGACGTGGCGGTCCTGCACGAGCGGTACGGCCTGACCGCCGGCCGCACCGCGCTCTACATCGGAGGACTCGACGAGCTCAAGCGAACTCCGTTCCTGATCGCGGCCGCCGAGCGCGTCGCCCGACAGCTGCCCGGCTTCCGGCTGGTCGTCGCCGGCGACGGCGCACACCGGCCGCTTGTCCAGGCCGCCCAGGCCTCCGGCGGTCCCCTCGTCTACCTCGGGACCGTCGGCGACCGCGACAAGGCGCTGCTCGGCGCCGCCTCGGACGTCCTCCTGGTGCCGGGCGCCGTCGGGCTGTGCGCCGTCGACTCCTTCGCGCTGCGCACGCCCGTGATCACCTGTCCGTGGCCCTACCACGGACCGGAGTTCGAGTACCTGGAGAGCGGACGCAACGCGCTCGTCGCACCCGGCGACCCGGAGGCGTTCGCGGCGGCCGTCGCCGGACTCCTCACCGAGCCGGGCGAGCTCTCCCGGCTGCGCCGTGCCTGCCAGGCGGACGCGACGCGCTACACGGTCGAGGGAATGGCCGCCAGGTTCGCGCGCGGCGTGGAAGGTCTCCTCCATGGCACGACGCGAGGCGGAAACTGACCAGCCGGACGCAGCGCGCCCGGGACCCCGAACCCGAACCCGGCGGATCCTCATCCTGACCGGACTCGGACTGGCGCTGCTCCTGGTGACGACCGCGGCAGCGGCCTCGCTGCTCTACGCGCGCCTCGACGGGAACATCCGCACCGACGAGGCGGCCGCTCGTGCCCTCGCCGCCGACCACGCCTCCCGTCCCCAGGCGCTGGCACCCCGGGCACGGAACATCCTGCTGCTGGGCTCCGACCTGGAGACGGTCAAGGACAGCGAGCGCAGCGACACGACGATCCTGCTGCACCTGTCCGCGGACCGGAAGAGCGCCGCCGCTGTGAGCGTGCCCCGCGACCTCATGGTGAACATCCCCAGCTGCCTGCGGCCGGACGGCAGCCGCAGCCGGGCGCAGTACGCCCAGTTCAACTGGGCCTTCCAGTTCGGCGGCGCGGGCTGCGCCATCCGCACCTTCGAGGACCTGACCGGCATCCGGGTCGACCACCATCTGGTCGTCAGCTTCACCGGATTCGAGGAGGTCATCGACGCCGTCGGTGGCGTCGAGGTCGATGTGACGGAACCGGTGAGCGAACCGGAGTACGGGGTGACGCTCCAGCCCGGGCACCAGCTCGTGAAGGGCAAGGAGGCGCTGACCTTCGTACGGACCCGGGTCGGCGTCAGCGACGGCAGCGACCTCCAGCGCATCGAGCGGCAGAAGCAGTTCGTCCGTTCGCTCTACGACAAGCTGCGCGACGCGGGCACGCTCAGCAACCCCACCCGGCTCTGGCCGCTCCTCGACGCCGCCACCTCCGCGCTGACCACCGACCCCGGTCTCGAGTCGCCGGGGGAGCTGTTCGAGCTGATGAGCAGTGCCGGCAAGATCCCCTCCGACCAGGTGCGGATCGTCACGCTCCCGTGTGTGGAGGACCCGCAGCGCTGGGGCAACTACCAGATGGTCGAGGGGCAGGGGCAGGCGCTGCTCAGGGCGCTCCGCGAGGACAAGCCACTGCCGGAGCACCTCTACAACGCCTACCGGCCGGACGGCCGCCCAAGCACTGAGGCAGCCCCCTAGCCGGTGCCGAGCGCGGCGATCGCCGGCCAGGGGCCCGACCGGGGCGCCGGCACGGGCAGATGATGCGCGAGCATGTGGCGCAGCGCGTGCAGCTCGGTCAGATGGGCGCGGGCCCACGCCCGGCCGCGGGCTCCGTCGGCGAGCAGGCGCTCGGGTCCGGCGCCGAGCAGGTCCCGCACCCGCTCGGCGGCCTCGCGCGGGGTGTCCGTGAGATGCAGCCCGGTCTCCGGTCCCGGCAGCCAGCCCAGGTCCGGCTGCCGGGAGGTGACATGGGGGCGCCCCGCGGACATGGCGATGGGCAGGCGGTCCGAGAAGTACCCCGGGTGGCGACGGAAGCGGTCCCAGCCGGCGGTGATCAGCGCCCGCCGCATGACCGCCACCTGATCGTCGTACGGGACGGGGCCGACGGCGTGCGGGCCGCGCCAGCCCCTCCCGTAGATCGACAGCCCGCAGTCCGGGACGCGCGCCAGCTCACGCGCCAGCCGGGTGCGTTCGCCGTCGTCCGGGATCAGCTCGATGCCGCAGAAGGTGAGCCGGGAACCCACCAGGGCGACCCCGCGCGGCGCGGCGCCTTCGTGCGGGGCTTCGTCGGGGGCCTCGGCGAAGCAGAGCGGCGTCACGTGCGGGACGTAGCGCACGGGGCGCCCGCCGGCCCGCCGCAGCAGCTCGGCCTGCCGGCCGAGCGCCACGCTGTACACACCGTCGGCGTGCCGCAGCCACGCCACGTTCCGTGCCCGCAGCCGCTTGCGCCCGCCCCAGGCGTCGCCCTCCCAGACGACGACAGGAGGCGAGCCGAGCCTCCGGAGCAGCGCGGCGACGTCCCGCCGCGTCCAGGGGTGGGGCTGTGGCGACTGGACGAAGACGAGGTCGGGCAGGCCGCCGGCCGCGAGCCCGGCGATCCGTTCCGGGGTGGCGGCCGGGGCGATCCACTCGTGCCGGAGCACGCCCTGGGCGGACAGCTCGCGAAAGGCGCGCAGGAAGCCGTAGTCGGCACTGACGGGCGGGTGCTCATTGCTGACGTGCAGGACGAGCGGCGGACTGGCCACGGATACTCCAGGTGGACGGACGGGGGAGCAGACCGTGGCGCTCGGCCACGGTGTACAGCGGAAGCCGGGCGCGCAGCGGCAGCGCGCACACGAGGACGGCGAGCAGCGCCGCGGTGCCCAGCAGCAGCCCGTGGAACGGGGTGTCACCGGCCGCCGCGCCCCCGTACGCGGCCAGCGCCAGTGCGGCCCCGGCCGCGAGGTGCGTGGCGTGGACGCGCAGCAGCGGAGCCAGGGCGATGACGCCGTGGGCGCGCCAGCGCAGCAGTTGAGCCACATGTCCGACGAGCGGACCGCTGACGGTGGCCGCGGCGAGCAGCGTGAGCGAGTGCCGGGCGACGACCGCGGCCAGCGTGACGGCGATCGCGGAGGCCGTCCAGGCCTGGGTGACAAGGAGTGAGCGCCGGTCGTCCCGCGCCTGGTTGACGCTGTCGCCGACCGAGGTAAGCAGCGTCAGGGCCGAGGCGACGGCCAGAAGCGGCACCAGCGCGGCCGCGGTGTCCCAGCCCGGCCCGAGCAGCAGGTTCAGCGCGGAAGGCCCCAGACCCGCGACGGCGCCGAAACCGATGAAGGCGATCGCGGACGTCAGACACAGCACGTCGGACACCGCCTGCCGGGACCGGCCGCGGTCGGCGGCGAGCGCCGGGGTGCTGGTGAGGCTGATGCCCCGCGCCAGCACCGTCAGTGGGAGGCCGGTGAACAGGCTCGCACGCGAATAGTGCCCGGCCGCGCTCGCGCCGAGCCGGCCGGCGAGCCACAGGGGTGCGCTGTTGAACACGTACTGCGTGAGGCTGAATCCGCTGAAGAAGCCGGAGGCGTCGACAAGCCCGCGCACCTTGGGCCGGGAGCCTTCGGGCAGGTTCTGTCCGCGCAGCAGCCACAGCGCACCCGCCAGCAGGACGGCCGAGCCCACCGGGGCGGAGACCGCCAGGGCCAGGGGGGACCATCCGGCGGCGAGCAGCCCGAGCGAGGCGGCGGCTCCGACCGTGTGTCCCACCAGTTCGAGCCGCACGGCCTGCGGTGTGAGCCCGCAGCGCCGCAGCGCCGCCGCCGCGGCGAGCCCCGCGGGCAGCGACAGGAACTGGCAGCTGACCAGCCGCAGCATCGGACCCGCCTCGGGCATGTCCCACACGGCGGTCACCGCGAAGGTGACCGCCTGTGCCGCGAGGAAACACAGGACTCCGCTCACCGCGCCGATGCGCAGGGCCATCGCGGTCAGGGACCTGGTGAGCCGCTCGGCGGTCAGCAGGCAGGTGGCGACGCCGCTGTTGGAGAAGAACCCGAGCACCCCGGCCACGGCGGACGCCGTGGCGAAGGCGCCGAACGCGGCGGGCGACACCATCCGCGAGGTGCACGCCGTGTAGACGAGCTGCAGCACGATGGTGGCGGCGGAGCCCGCGTAGTTCCACAGCAGCCCGCGCACGGCGCGGTGTGCGCGGCTGCCCGACGGGTGGTCCGCCGGCGGCTGTTCGGAAGCCGGAGGTTCTGCGGTGGTGGAGGCGTCGGACGTCCCGCTCATGCGGGGACGAGGGGCTGGGCGAAGGCCTGCCACGGGTCCGCCGGCGGCAGCGGCAGCGTCACCAGGCCGCCCAGCATGTGCAGCAGCGCCTCCCGGTCGGTGAGCCGCTCCCGGACCCACGCGTGGCCGCGCAGACCGGCGGCGTGCAGTTCGTCGTCGTCCACCGCGAGCAGACGGCGCACGAGGGACACCGCTTCGGCGGGAGTCCCGGCGAGGTGCAGGCCGGTCTCCGGGCCCGGCAGCCACTCCAGGCCAGGCTGCCGGGACGTGACATGGGGGCGCCCCGCGGACAGGGCGATGGGCAGCCGGTCGGAGAAGTAGCCCGGATAGCCGGTGAAATGATCCCAGCCCGCCGTGATCCGTCCCTGACGCAGGACCTCGACCTGACGGGGGAAGGGCGCCGGACCGCGCGCACCGCGCCCGCGCCAGCGCGAGCCGTACACCGCGAACCGGCAGCCGGGCAGCCGGCGCAGTCCGCGGACCATGCGGACACGGTCCAGACTGCCCTCAAGCCCGCCCCAACAGCCGAAGCGGACATAGCAGTTGCCCACAGCGACGACATCGTCGGAGGCCTGGTCGAGCGGCGGCACGGGGGTGTCGTCGAACGACAGCGGCAGCACATGGGGGACGTAGCGCACGGGTGCACGGGAGTGCCGTCGCAGCAGGGCGGCCTGGGGGCCGAGGGCGACGGAGTGCACACGGGCGGCGGCACCGAGCCAGGCCACGGACCCCGGCGTCAGTTGCTTGCGGCCTCCCCAGGCATCGCCCTCCCAGAAGACTACGGGCGGGTCTCCGAGCAGGCCGAGCAGGGCCCGGACGTCCCCGTCGGTCCAGGGGAAGGCTCCCGGAGACTGGACGAGGACCGCGGCGGGCCGCAACCCCCGCACCTCGGTGTGAAGTTGATCCAGTGCCGTTTCCCGCCCGCCCGCGAGCAGGGTGAGCGGGGAGACCACGGTGTGGCGCAGCAGCCCTTCGGAGGCGAGTCGGCCGAAGGCCCGCACGAAACGCGAACCTGGCTCCAGGGCCCGCTCGTTGGCGATCTGCAGGACCAGCGGTGGCGTCATCGGGGCGGTACGGGGACGGTGGCGGAGGGCAGATCCGAGGAGGCGGCGGGCACGGCCGGGCCGGGCACCGCGGGGGTGTTCCGGCCGAGCTCGGCGTCGACCATGATGCGGGCGAGCTCCGGGGTGCGGACCGATGCCCGCCAGCCGAGGAGTCGCTCGGCCCTGGAGGCGTCGCCGATCAGCTCCGGTACCTCCGCGGGCCGCAGGTACCGCTCGTCGAAGCGGACATGGCATTCCCAGTCGAGTCCCGCGTGCTCGAAGCACAGGGTGAGGAAGTCGCGCACGCTGTAGCTCGTGCCGGTGGCCACGACGTAGTCGTCGGGCTCGTCGCGCTGGAGCATCCGCCACATGGCCTCCACGTACTCGGGCGCGTACCCCCAGTCGCGGCGCGCCTCCAGATTGCCGAGGTGTAGTTCCTTCTGCTCGCCGCGGGCGATCCGGGCCGCGGCGATGGCGATCTTGCGGGTGACGAAGGTCTCGCCGCGACGCGGGGACTCGTGGTTGAAGAGAATGCCGCTGACGGCGTGGATGCCGTATGCCTCACGGTAGTTGCGGGTGATCCAGTGCGCGTACACCTTGGCGCAGGCGTACGGCGAGCGCGGGTGGAACGGTGTGGTCTCCGACTGCGGGGCGGGCGAGATGCCGTACATCTCGGAGCTGGACGCCTGGTAGAAGCGGCAGGGCAGTCCGGTCATGCGGATCGCTTCGAGGAGCCGGGTGGTGCCGAGGCCCGTCGTGGAGCCGGTGAACTCGGGCTCGTCGAAGGAGACCCGGACATGGGACTGGGCGGCCAGGTGGTAGACCTCGTCGGGCTGGATCGCCTCCAGCAGCGTGCTGATGCGGGAGCCGTCGGCGAGGTCCCCGTAGTGCAGCCGCAGCCGGGCGTCGGGCTCGTGGGGGTCCTGGTAGAGGTGGTCGATCCGTCCGGTGGAGAACGACGACGAGCGGCGGATCAGGCCGTGCACCAGATAGCCCTTGGAGAGGAGCAGTTCGGCGAGGTACGAGCCGTCCTGTCCGGTGATTCCCGTGATCAGTGCAACCTTCGGCGGCATGAGGTCACCTCAACTGTGCGGTAGGGGGAGCGCGGGTCGGGTCGGGTGGGGGAGAGGCCGGACCAGTCGGCCCGGACGGTGCGAGGTGGGGTGCGAGGCCGACGCCGAGGGCGCAGAGCACACCGAGGACCAGGCCTTGTTCGGGGAAGACCTGATAGGTCAGCGCATAGACGAGCTGGCCGCAGGCGAGCATGCCCAGCGCCCGGGAGGTGAGGTCCGCGTCGCGCCGCAAGGCGGGTGCAAGGACCGCCGCGTACAGGGCGAGGAAGGCGAGCAGTCCCAACAGGCCGATGCGAAGCAGCAGATGGAGGAAGTAGTTGTGCGGGGAGACGCCGACGACGCGGCCGTCGACCAGCCGGTCGAACCCCGCGCCGAAGGGCCGGCCGGTCAGCCACTCTCCGGCGCCGTCGAGGGTGCTGAGCAGTCCGTACCAGCCGGTCGCCCGCCAGGCGAGCGTGCCGCTGTCGGAGGCGGAGACGGTCAGACCGGTGCCGAACCGGCCGAGCAGACCGGTCGACACGGCGAAGGCGCCGAGGCAGAGGCCGGCCGCGGTGAGCCCGAGCCGCAGCCCGCGTCGGCCGCGGGCCGAGGCGTTCCCGGCGCCGGTCCCGGTGATCAGCCAGCAGGCCAGCATCACGGCGGTCACCAGCCACACCGTCCGGTGCTGCAGCAGGACCACGGTGAGCAGCAGGGGAGCGGCGAGCAGGTGACGACGGGCGCCGAGCGGGGTCGCGTACAGCAGGATCATCGCGGCCTGGGCGATCAGCAGCGCTTCGGGGGCCGACAGCGCGCGGGACTCGCTCGCCAAACCGTCGATCACCACCTGTCCGACGGCCGAGCCGATGCCGTGCTCCGTCCACCACAGCACGGCCCACAGGGTCTCGACACACGCGGCCACGACCCAGACGGCGGCCAGGCGGTGCACCAGCGGTGCGGTGTACGGCAGTGTGATGCCGTACAGGGCGAGCCCGAAGACGTACAGGAACGGCATGCGCATGTCGTTGCCCGCGGCCTGCGGCCCGAACACGGCCGCCCCGACGAGGAACGATCCGGCCGTCAGCAGCAGGATGAGCGACAGCAGCAGCAGGGCCCGGTGGGCGCGGGGCGGGCGCCGCACCAGATTGACGCCGGCCGCCGCCAGCGCGCAGGACACCAGGAGGTCCTGCGGCGTCAGGCTCACGCCCAGGTGGACGACGGTCTCGGAGCGGGCCGCGGGCCACAGTCCTGCGGTCAGCAGCAGCGCGACACCGACGCTGGGCGCGCGTACGTAGAGAACGGTCAGCATGCCGAGGGTGAGCAGGCCGGTGAGGGCGAAGAGCAGGAGCGTGGGGGTCACCGGGCGGCCGCCGCCCCCAGTACGGTCCGCACATACGGCGAGACCATCAGCAGCGGCGCCCAGGGCCAGTTGTGCCGCAGGCAGTAGACCCACCATTGGCGGGGCGGTAGTTCGCGCTGCGAGGTGACCCGGCGCAGGGCCTCGCGGACACCGATGCCCGGTTCGCGGGAGCCGGCGAGCGGCGGATTGGCCTCGCACACGCCCACGTGGCGCGGTGCCACATAGGCGCGGAAGCCCGCCTTCCGTGCCCGGAACCCGTGGTCGTAGTCGCCCATGCCGTGGTTGAAGGGCCGATCGATGTCCCCGACGCGCTCGCGTACGGCGCGCGGCAGCAGGACGACATTGCCGTTGTACGTGTCGCAGGGCTCGGGGCGGCCGGTCGGCTCGACCAGGTCCAGCGCGCGGCCCCGGCGGCCGGAGTACGTGGTGCGCGTGCCGGTGCCTTCGCCGCTGCTCTCGGGGGAGCGCACGGCGCCGACGACCACCGCGTCCTCGCCGACTTCCTGCGCGGTGGCGAGGAGCACCGCCAGGGCGTCGTCGGCGAGTTCGACGTCGTCGTTGAGCCACAGCTGGTGCGTCCAGGGGGCGCCGTCGCCGGCGGCACAGCTCTCACGGCCGGCGATGCGCATGCCCTCACCCCAGAAGACATCCGTGCCGACACTCCGCAGCCGCACCCCGGGGTGGAGGCGCCGCACGGCGTCCGGCGTACCGTCCGTGCTGCCCGCGTCGACCAGGTGGGTGCGCACCACGGTCCCGGCGGGCAGCGCACGCTGCCGGTCCAGCGCGGCCAGCGCCGACAGGGTCTTGGCGCACCGGTTGTGACTGGTCATCAGGACGGCTACGTGGGGAGCTGGCGGCATACGGCCCTCGGGTTGCGTTTCGCGGATATGTGCCGCATGAGTGTTGAACACGGTGTCGGGAGAATCGCCGGACCACGCTCAAGAGGGCGCCGTCGACCGCCCGCTTGGCCGCACAGCCCCGGGACCGGCCCACGCATGGCTGAACGTACGGCTCGGCTGCGTGTGATGCCGCGGAGCGAATGCCTATGCTCAGCACGCAAGTATGAATAAATCGGAAAAGTCGGGCGTCCGGTCCTGACCTGGCTGAGGGGCATTCCTTGGATCTCCGTGGTTTCCTGACCGTTGTCGTCAGACGCTGGCCGTCCTGCGCCGCGTGCCTGCTGCTCGGAGCCCTCGCCGCCTGGGCGGTGAACGCGCTGACCACTCCCGTGTACGAGGCCCGCACGCAGCTGTTCGTTGCCACCCACGCCGGCTCCGACACCATGCAGCTCAACCAAGGTCAGAGCTTCTCGCAGGCCCGAGTCCTCTCGTACGCCGACATCGTGAACACCCGTCAGGTGACCGAAACGGTGGTCAAGGAGCTGAAGCTGCCCACCACCCCGGACGAACTCGCCGGACGCATCCGGGCCGAGGCGCCCGTCAACACCGTCCTCATCGACATCACGGTTTCCGACACAGACCCGCGGCGCGCCGCCCGCACCGCCAACGCCGTCGCCGTCCGCTTCGGTCAGGTCGTCGAGCGACTGGAAACCCCCCACACCGTCGAATCCGCCGACTCCATGGGGGTCGCTGTCGCGCCGGTCTCCCCGGTGACGCTCGGAGTGACCGATCGAGCCACCGTGCCGGATGTCCCCGTCTCACCGAGGCCGCTGCTCAATCTCGCGGTCGGGCTGCTCGGTGGACTCCTGCTCGGCGTCGCGCTCGCCGCACTGCGGGAGACCCTCGACACCACCTTCAAGACCGCCGAGGCGCTGAGCGAGCTGACCGCGCTGCCGCCGCTGGCCACGATCCCGTTCGACAGCGACGCCCCGCTCCACCCCATCACGGTGGGCGAGGCGGCACACTCGCCGCGCGCCGAGGCCTTCCGCAGACTGCGCACCAACCTGCAGTTCGCCCAGGTCAGCGAGCGGCCCCGGATCATCTCGGTGACCAGCTCCCTGCCCGGCGAGGGCAAGACCAACACCGCGGCCAACCTGGCGGTCTCCCTGGCCCGGGCGGGCATCGCGACCTGCCTCGTCGACGCCGACCTGCGCCGGCCCTGCGTGGCCCGCACCTTCGGACTCGTCCAGGACGCGGGACTGACGAGCGTCCTGATCGGGCAGGCGTCGGCCGCGGACGTGACGCAGCAGGCGACCGCCGGACTCGCGGTCCTCACCAGCGGCCCGATGCCACCCAACCCCACCGAGCTGCTCTCCTCGGCCCGGATGGGCGAGGTGCTCCAGGAGCTCGCCGCCACCTACGAGGTCGTCATCGTCGACACCGCGCCGCTGCTCCCCGTCGCGGACACCGTCGGCCTCGCCCCGCTCACCCAGGGCACCCTCCTCGTCGTACGTGCGTCGAAGACCTCGCGCGAGCAGGTCCGCACCGCCGTGGACTCGCTGCGCAACGTCGGCGCCCGCCCGCTGGGCGCGGTGTTCAACATGGCGGAGGTCGCCAAGGGCGGATACGGCAGCTACGGCACGTACGGCGAACTGCCCGCGCCCCGCCCAGCGGTGTGGCGACGGCCCGCGAGCGAACCGCACGACACCGGGGCGCGCGGATGACGCGGCGGAACGGTGCCCGTCGAGGAGTACGCCGATGATTCCCGAACCCGCGCCGGCGGCATGCTCCGTTCCTGCCGATCCGGTGACCGAGGCGGGCCTGTCCCCCTCGGCGGGTCCGTCGGACGTCGGGTCCGGTCCGCATGCGACCTTCACAGTGCTCTTCGTGTGCACGGGAAACACCTACCGGTCGCCGCTCGCCGAGCGGCTGCTCGCCGCCCGACTCGGACCGGGTACGGGAGTGCGGGTCGGCAGCGCCGGCACCGAGGCGCCCTGGGGCGATCGGATGGACCGGGCCACCCGGTCCGTACTGACGGGTCTCGGCGGCGATGCCGAGGGCTTCCGGCCCCGGCTCCTCACGGCGGAACTGGTGGCGGACGCCTCCTTGGTGCTGGGTCTTGAGCGTCGACACCGGGAAGCCGCTGTCCGGCTGGTTCCGGTGGCGCTGCGCCGCTGCTTCACGCTCAAGGAGTTCGTCCGGCTAGCGGAGGGCGACGCGGGACCCGAGCAGGGGATCGACGTCGTCGCGCGAGCCGTCGCCCGCCGCGGCACGGTGTGCGCGCCCCGCCCCGCGGACGACGACATCGCCGACCCGTGGGGCGAGCCCTACGACGTGCTGAGGCGCTGCGGGGAGGACATCGACGCGGTGGCCGTCCGCCTCGCCGCGCTGCTCAGCGCCGAGAGCGGATCTGCCGCACCGCTCTGACCACACCGAGACCGGTCCGGTACACGGCGGGCTGCAGTCCTGACAGCACCGTCGCGAACCGGGCCGGCGAGGTACGCGTCGATACCCTCAGCCGGCTGAGCCGCAGCGGGTGCTGGACTGCCGGGTTGCTCAGCGCGTGGTCGTAGAGGAAGCCGGAGTGGTAACCAAGCTCGCGCAGCACGGCGTCGGCGCGTACGTCGAAGTCACCGTTGGGGTAGGCGAAGGCGGTCGGCGCGTGCCCCAGATGGTCTGTCAGTAGCCGGTGCGCCTCTTGTACTTCGTCCCGGATCGTCGTCTCGTCGCAGCGGTGGAGGCACGGATGCGTGAGGGTGTGGCTGCCGACCATGACGCCACCCGCTTCCAGGGTGCGCAGGTCGGCGGCGGTGAGTTGACGCCCGCGGGGCGCGGGCAAGGAGGACGTCTGCCGCAACTCGGCGAAGGCGTCGAGGCGTTGGGCGTCGGGAAGCTGTTTGAGGGCGTAGGCCGCCGCACGCGGGGGGACGTCCCGCGACAGGCCGCGATACGTTCCGCCGTGCGCGAGCAGATGGTCCAACTCGTCCCACCAGAAGGGTTCGTCGCCGCCGATGAGTCCGGCGATGACGAAGCACACGGCGGGGACGCCCCGCTCGGCCAGCAGCGGCAGCCCGTACTCCAGTACGGACGGGTCACCGTCGTCGAAGGTGACCAGCACACTGCGGGGCGGCAACGGGACGCCGTCGCGCACCGCCGCCTCGACCTGGCCGAGGGAGACAGGGCGGGCGGTCGCGGTCAGCCGGTCGAGCTGGGCGGCGAAGCCGGCCGGGTCCTCGACGCCGTGATATCCGAGCACGGCGAGGCGGCCGGCGGCGCGGTGACGGAACCACAGCTGGGCGGGGGAGCGGTGCAGCGCCCGGTCGAGGCCGTGCCACCGTTCGTAGCGTTCGTACCAGGCGGTGCGGCGGGCCGCGTCCGTGGTGAGGCTCATCCGCGAGGCCCGGGAGTCGCGGCGTCGGTGGAGACACCGGTGAAGAGGTCGGGTGACGCGCTGGGGAAGGACGCTCCGTACCCCTCACCGGGATGCCAGTGCTCGGCCGGGTCCTCGCGGAAATGCAGGAAGGCGCGGTCGTGGCGCTCGGACCACTCCGCCAGCGAGCCCAGGAAGTGGCTCGTCGTCGACAGCACCACGGCCCGTTCGCCGAGCACGGGCAGCGCGGCAGCGAGCTCCGAGGTCTCGTGCCGACTGTCGACGTACGTGTCGAGCACGAGCAGGTCGATGGCCCGTTCCCGCACCCGCGCACTGCCCAGGGTGGCGACCGAATCGCCCACGACCCGGTCGACGACGGAGGCGTACGGGCCGCCCCGGATCAACTCCCCGGACTGCGGATCGAAGTCCACGGCCGTCAGCCGCCCCTGGCCGTTGCGCAGCAGAGCGGCAGCGATCAGGCAACTGGTGATGCCGCGATGTACCCCTGCCTCGACGACATGCTCGGGTCGCAGAGCCCGCACCACGGCGTAGGCAGCGGCTCGCCGCGCATAGCGCACCAGATGATCGCAGGTCCGCCGCCGGGGTCCGGCGGCGAGCACCTCACGCATGTGGGTGCGCAACGCCGCGTCGGCCTCGACCTCGTCGAGGTAGCCGCGCAGCTCCCCGACCGGCCGCCCGGTGATGGTGGCGGTGAACCAGGCGAGGTGCTCACGGTTGACCGGGGTCAGGTCGTAGGTGAAGCAGGCGTTCTCACGGGACCGGATCAGCCAACGGCCGGAGCGGCGCAGGACGGACGCGTTGTGTCGTGCGACGGTGGCGAACCGGAGGGGAAAGGCGGCGAGTGGCGCGAACGGACTGGCGGCCAGCCGCCGCGTCAGAGAAGTGGGTTGCACCGACTCACCGTAGAAGGGGCGAGCCATTCTTCACCGAGCGAAATGCACAGCCCTCGCGGGATGTCACTCGACTGGAGAGCCGGGTGCGGCCGACGCCGCGCCCGAGGGAGGAACAGGGATTCGTCAGCTGCCGGTGGCGCTCCGGTCGCCGAGCCAGTCCTCGATGTCTGGTCGGCACCCTGGGGCGTCCGCCAGCTTCGGACGATCGCCGCCCACGACGCCTCTGCCGGACGCCTGACGGGCAGGAGACCAGGTCAGGCGCCTTCTGTCGTATGCCTAGAAGAAGCCCAGCTTGTTCGGGGAGTACGACTTGGCGCTTTCGCTGCGGCGGGGGAACGAACGGCGACGAGGTGGCCGAGAGGACGGCGCCCGCTCGGTGCCGATCCAGGGAGGGCCGGTCGAGGTAGTCGGTTCGACCAAGTCACCACCGATGTCACCACGGGTATCGGCGCCGTCGTCTACACGGCAGGCTGATACCTGAGGAGGTCGGGAACCAGCTGAAAGCCGCGAGCTGTTGCCTGCGCTGATCCGCCCTTGCAGTCCACCTGATGCCGCGGCGACGGCGACAGGCCCTGCCGAAGCCCTCAGGGGCGGGCATGGCTCGGCGGCCAACGGGGCCGGACGGAGCTCCGACCGGTCGGAACCCGTCCGCGGGCAGAAGTCCGTCAGCTCGACAGGAGCAACGCGGAGCCGATCTCGGTGAGGCGGTCCGCCAGGTCCGCGCGCCGGCCCAGGCGGCCCGTGCGGGCCGCGTTGTCGACGATGGTGAGGACCGCGCAGACGGTGATCTTGGCCTCGGCCGTGTCGAGGCCAGGCCTGACTTCGTCCAGGACGCGGAGCCAGAGGGCGAGGTAGTCGCGCTGTGCCTGCTTCGACGCCTTGCGTTCCTTCTCCGGCAGCTGGTCGAGCTCGCCGATCAACAGGCCGATCAAGTGGCTGTGCTGGAGTGCGAATTCGACGTACGAGCGCAGCAGGAGGCGCAGGCTCTCGTCAGGGGTGGTGGCGCGGGCCAGTGCCGCCGCGGTGCCGGCGCGGCGCTGTTCGCCGGCGCGGACCACTGCGGAGACGAGGAGGTCGGTCTTGCTGGGGAAGTGCTTGTAGATGCTCGGGCCCGACGAGCCGATGGCCTCTCCGATGTCGTCGGTGCTCACCGACTGGTAGCCGCGCTCGTCGAAGAGGCGTCGCGATCGTCCCGTAGAACGGGTCGGGCTCGTCGTCGAGCCCCAGAGAGATCACTGGTCTGTCCATCGCCACTTGCTGTGTAGGAGACCCACAAGGGTCGGAGAATCGCCGCACTCACCTCGGGCGCTCCGTCACGTGGTGAGGAGGCTGGTTCCGCGGCAGCAGTGCCACATTCAAGCTTCTCCTTTTCGTACGGGCAAGTACCGGTGTGATGGATCGCCGCCGGTTGCCGCACGTGAGGCCCTTTTCGCCTGAATTGCCCGGACGGGAACGGTTCGCCGGTGATCGTCGACAGGGCCGCCCGGAGAGGAGTCACTTACCGCGGAGACATGGTCGCGATACGCGGCGGAAACCGGCCGTCCCTAATTTCTGTCATCCGACAGGTATTCGCAGGAACTCGCCTCCGCGACAGGGGACCGCCATGACCGTCACCATCGATCCCACTCCGCCGGCGCCTCCCTCGCCCGGCGCCGCGGACGACGGCTCGCTCGCCGCGTTCGGCTACCCCCAGGAGCTGCGGCGCCGGATGGGGCGGTACGCGTCCTTCGCTGCCGGGTTCTCCTTCATCTCCGTGCTGACCACGGTCTTCCAGTTCTTCTCGCTCGGCTACTCCTTCGGGGGACCGCTCTTCTTCTGGACCTGGCCCGCCGTCCTCGCCGGCCAACTCCTCGTCGCCGCCTGCTTCGCCGAACTCGCCGCCAGGCTGCCCATCGCGGGGGCGATCTACCAGTGGGCGAGCAGGCTCGGCAGCCCGGCCTTCGGCTGGTACGCGGGTTGGATCATGGTCATCGGGCGGATCGTGGTCGTGGCAGCCGCCGCCCTCGCGCTCCAGGTCGTCCTGCCGGCGGTGTGGCCCGGCTTCCAGATCGTCGGCGGCGATCCGTCACCCACGACGACCAGCGGCGCCGCGAACGCCGCTCTCCTCGGACTGGTCCTGCTCGCGCTCACCACCCTCCTCAACGTCCTGGACAACCGCGCGCTGTCGGCCGTCAACACCATCGGCGTCACCGCCGAGATCGCCGGCGTCGCTCTGATCGTCACCCTCCTCGCCACCCACGCGGAGCGCGATCCCGGCATCACCCTGCACACCGGCGGCGAGGGCGGCCTGATCGCGGCGCTCCTGGTGGGCTCGTTCACGGCCGCGTACGTACTCATCGGCTTCGAGAGCGCGAGCGAGATGAGCGAGGAGACCCTCAACCCGCGGCGCACAGCCCCTCGTACGACGCTCAGCGCGCTCACCACGTCCGGCGTCTGCGGCGGGCTGCTGCTGCTCGGCGGGCTGCTCGCCGCGCCCAGCCTCACCGACGGACGCCTGGCGACCGAGGGCCTCGGCTACGTGCTCACCAGCACCCTCGGCGACGACCTCGGCAGGGTCCTGCTCGCCGACGTGGCCCTGGCCATCTGCGCGGCGACCCTGGCGATCCAGACCTCGGCGACCCGCATGCTCTACTCCATGGCGCGCGACGGCGTCCTCCCGTGCTCGGCGCGGCTGGCCAGGGTGCCGCGGCGGACGGGGATGCCGGGCACAGCCGCGGTGGTGGTCGGCGTCGGCGCGGGGCTGCTGCTCCTGCTCAACCTCGCCTCGCCGCAGGCGTTCCTGGCCATCGGCACTACGTGCATCGCGATGGTCTATCTGGCGTACGCCATGGTCACCGGGCCGATGCTGGTCCGGCGACTGAGGGGCGAGTGGCCGCCGGCAGCCGACGGCGACCGCGACGAACTCGGCAAACCGCTGTTCTCCCTGGGCCGCTGGGGGCTGCCCGTCAACGCGCTCGCGGTCGGCTACGGACTCTTCATGACGGTCAACCTCGCCTGGCCGCGCGCCGAGGTGTACGACCCGGAGGGCGGACACTGGTACTTCCAGTGGTTCACCGTCCTGGTCGTCGGCGCCACCGTCGCGACGGGTGCGGCGTACCGCTGGTACCGCCGCCGGTCCCCGTCGGCCGAGGTCGGCGTCAGCTGATCATCGACGGCCGCCGGGTCAGGCATCCGCCGCGAGGAGCCGCCGCCCCTCGCGGCGCAGCCGTGCCAGGGAGCGCTGCGGCACGCCCGCCACCCGAAGTGCCGCGTCGGCCGTGGCCGGCGCCAGGGCCCGCTGGTCGCGGGCCGGGTCGCCGCGCCGGATGAGGATCACGCTCTCGGTGAGGCCGAAGAGAAGGTCCGTCCGGAGCGCCAGGTCCTCCGCGCCGAGCGCCGCTCCCGGCTCCGTGGCGGCCAACAACTCCCCGTAACACTCCTTGAGTTCGTACCGGACCCGGTGAAAGTCGGCGAAGTGGTCCGTCCGCACCTCGGGCAGCAGGTAGAGCGCCCCGAGGTTGTACGGTCCGCCGCACAGCAGCGCCGCGTCGGAGTGGCACAGGGCCCACAGGTGTGCCTCCGGGGCCGCCTCCGCGTGGGACACCAGCCCGCGCGCCACCTCGAGCGAGGGGCGGACGGTTCCTTCGAGCAGCTCCGCGAGGATCGCTTCCTTGCCGTCGAAGTAGTGGTACAAGGACGCCTGCCGCAGTCCGGCGCGCTCGGCGATCGCGCGGGTGGAGGTCGCGGTGTAACCACGGGTGGTGAACAGCTCGGCCGCCGCGGCCAGGACTTCGTCGCGGGGCTCAAGGCCGCTCGCGGGACGCTCCTGGACCCGCGGTCGGCCGACTCTTCTGCTGGTGGGCGTGGTCACCCGGTGATCCTCGCACAGGCCGGGCGGCTCCCTCCGGGACGAGGCCTCGGGTGAGCTTCCGGTAACCGACCCGAAACGCAAGGGCAATGGCCGTGAAGCGACTGCTCCCTAATTTCTGTCAAGCGACAGAAATTACTCCCGGACCGGAGGTTGAGCGATGGCGACACCGTCAGCGACAGCGTCGACACACGGCGCGCGCGATCACGCCCGCGCCCAGGAGGGCACGTGGGTCGACGCCATGCCCGTCCTGCCCGCGAGCAGCTGGCCGGCGCCGCCCGAGGGCGTGGCCGCCGGGGACGTCGTGTGGGCCGAGACCGTGGCGGGCGGCACCTACACCCACAAGGTGCTCGCCCGTGGCACCGAGCTGCGACTGACCGACGTCACGGGTGACGCCTGCGCGCACGTCCTGCTCCACAGCGCCGACCGCCCCTGGGAGCGGCTGAACGTGGCCGACACCGTCAAGGTGCTCTGGAACGCGTACCTCGGCGCGGGGCACCTGCTCCTGTCCGACCAGGGCCGGGTCCTCGCCTCCCTCGTCCAGGACACCTCCGGCCGGCACGACGCCCTCACCGGCACCTCGACCCTCGCGCGCAACACCGAGCGGTACGGGGACGGGACCCCGCAGTCGGCTTCCCCAGCGGGGCGCGAACTGTTCAAGCTCGCCGCCCTGAAGAACGGCCTCGACCCGCGCGACCTTCCGCCGTCCGTCTCCTTCTTCCAGGGCGTACGGATCGACGAGGACGGCTCCACCCGGTTCACCGGCTCCGCGGGCCCCGGCGGGAGCGTCACGCTCCGCGCCGAGCAGGACGTCACCGTCCTCGTCGCCAACGTCCCGCACCCCTTGGACCCTCACCCCGAGTACGTCTGCGGGAACCTCGGCGTCCTCGCGTACCGGGCCCGCCCGACCGCCCCGGGCGACGCGCTGTGGGACGCCACTCCCGAAGGTCGCCGTGCCTTCCTGAACACCGCCGACCACCTCACCGCCAGGGGGATCGTATGACCACCACCGCCCTTCCGGGCGGGGACCGTGTCGTCTCCGACGACACGGTCCCCGCCCGCGCTGCCTGGTCCGCGGTCGTCCGTAAGGGCCAGTCGCTGACCATCACCGACCTTCACGGCAACCAGGCCGCGGACTTCCTCCTCTACGACGCGCACGACACCTCCGTGCGCTACAGCGCCCCCGACACGATCCAGGCCCAGGGCACCCTCTTCCTGACCACCGGCTCGGTGCTGGTGTCCAACGAGCACACCCCGCTGATGACCGTCGTCGAGGACACCTGCGGACGGCACGACACCATCGGAGGCGCCTGCTCAAAGGAGTCCAACACCCTCCGCTACGGCCACCACACCTGGTCGCAGCACGCCTGCGTGGAGAACTTCCTCGCCGAGGGCGCCCGGCACGGGCTCGGCAAGCGCGACCTGGTCTCCAACATCAACTGGTTCATGAACGTGCCGGTCGAGCAGGACGGCACCCTCGGCATTGTCGACGGCATCTCGGCCCCCGGTCTGAGCGTCGTGCTCCGTGCCCAGACCGACGTCCTGGCGCTGCTCTCCAACTGCCCGCAGATCAACAACCCCTGCAACGGATTCGAGCCGACGGCCGTACGGATGACGATCACCGAGCCCGACGACAGCGACGAGGTCTGACCACGATGACGTTCGACACCCTGCTGGTCGCCAACCGCGGCGAGATCGCGGTACGCATCATCCGCACGGCCCGGCAGCTCGGCCTGCGCACCGTCGCGGTGTACTCCGACGCCGACCGCGGCGCCGAGCACGTCCGGCTGGCCGACGAGGCCGTCCGGCTCGGCCCGGCGCCCGCCAAGGAGTCCTACCTCGACGCCGACCTGGTCCTGAGGGCCGCGAAGGACACCGGCGCAGGCGCCGTCCACCCCGGCTACGGGTTCCTGTCCGAGGACGCCGACTTCGCCCGCCGCTGCGCCGACGCCGGCATCGTCTTCGTCGGCCCCACCCCCGAACAGCTGGAGCTGTTCGGAGCGAAGCACACCGCGCGCGCCGCCGCTCAAGCGGCGGGGGTGCCGCTCGCGCCAGGCACCGGCCTCCTCCCCGAGCTGGGAGCGGCCCTCGCGGCGGCCGAGGAGATCGGCTACCCGGTGATGCTCAAGGCGACCGGCGGCGGTGGCGGCATCGGCATGCGGGCCTGTCACTGCGCGGCCGACCTCGCCGACGCCTGGGAACGGGTACAGCGCGTGGCCGCGGCCTCCTTCTCCTCCGCCGGCGTCTTCCTGGAGCGGCTCGTGGAGCGGGCCCGGCACGTCGAGGTGCAGGTCTTCGGCGACGGGCAGGGCAAGGTCGTCACCTTCGGCGACCGCGACTGCTCGCTGCAGCGCCGCAACCAGAAGGTCCTGGAGGAGGCGCCGGCGCCCGGCCTTCCGGATCGTGTCCGACGCCGCCTCGCCGCAGCCGCCCGGGACCTGTGCGCGTCGGTGGGCTACCGCTCCGCCGGCACGGTCGAGTTCGTGTACGACGCCGCCTGTGAGGAGGCGTACTTCCTGGAGGTCAACACCCGCCTCCAGGTCGAGCACCCGGTCACCGAGGAGATCTACGGCGTCGACCTGGTCGAGTGGATGCTGCGGCTGGCGCAGGGCGACACCGCGGTCGTCAGCGAACCCCCGTCGCCCGAGGGACATGCCGTCGAAGCCCGTATCTACGCGGAGGATCCCTCCCGTGACCACCGCCCGAGCGCGGGCCTGCTGACCCGCGTCGCCTTCCCCGCGGGCGTCCGCGTGGACACCTGGGTGGAGACGGGTACGGAGGTCACGACCGCGTACGACCCGATGCTCGCCAAGGTCATCGCGCACGGCGCCGACCGCGCCCAGGCACTCGACCGGCTGGACGCGGCGCTCGCCGCGACCCGCGTCGACGGCATCGAGACGAACCTCGGCCTGGTGCGGGCCGCGCTCCAGGACACCGCCGTACGCGCCGCCGGCCACTCGACCGCCTCGCTCGCCGCCGTCACCGACCCGACCCCGCGCATCGAGGTCGTCGCCCCGGGCACGCTGACCACCGTGCAGGACTGGCCCGGACGCACCGGCTACTGGCAGGTCGGCGTCCCGCCCGGCGGTCCGATGGACGACCTGTCCTTCAGGCTCGGCAACACCGCACTCGGCAACGACGAGGGCGCGCCCGGCCTGGAGTGCACCCTCCAGGGCCCCTCCCTGCGGTTCACCCACCCGACGACGGTCTGCGTCACCGGCGCCCCCGCACACCTGACGATCGACGGCAACCCCGCACCGCAGTGGGAGCCCGTCACCGTCGACGCCGGACAGACCCTCGCCGTAGGAGCCCCCGACGAACAGGGACTGCGCACCTACGTACTGTTCGCGGGCGGCCTCGACGTACCGGAGTTCCTGGGCAGCGCCGCCACCTTCACCCTCGGCCGGTTCGGCGGACACGGCGGGCGCGCCCTGCGCGCGGGCGACGTCCTGCACGGCGGCGAAGCCCGTACGGAAACCTGCGTCGTCCCGCTCGACGAGCGGCCGGTTCTCGACGCCGCCTGGCGCATCGGTGCGGTGGAGGGCCCGCACGCCGCACCCGAGTTCTTCACCGAGGACGACATCCGCGACTTCTACGCCGCGGACTGGAAAGTGCACTTCAACTCGGCCCGCACCGGCGTCCGCCTGGTCGGACCCAAGCCACGCTGGGCCCGTACGGACGGCGGCGAGGCGGGCCTGCACCCGTCGAACATCCACGACACGCCGTACTCCGTCGGCGCCGTCGACTACACCGGCGACATGCCCGTCCTCCTCGGCCCCGACGGCCCCTCCCTCGGCGGCTTCGTCTGCCCGGCGACGGTCGTCACCGGGCAGCGCTGGAAGCTCGGCCAGCTCCGGCCCGGCGACACGGTCCGCTTCGTACCGGTCACCACTGCGGCGGCGGGCGAGCTGCGGCGCACACCTGCCTCGGCCCCGCGGGCCGACCGTGAGGCCATCGTCGACGGCGGAGTCCTCGCGCGTCTGGAGGAGAACGAAGGCCGTCCGGCGGTCACCTACCGGCGCAGCGGCGACGACAACCTCCTCATCGAGTACGGGCCCATGCAGCTCGACCTGGCGCTGCGCATGCGCGTCCACGCGCTCGCCGAGTCGCTGGCCGCGCTCGGACTCCCCGGCGTCGTCGACCTGACACCGGGCATCCGCTCGCTCCAGATCCAGACCGACCCCGACGTGCTGCCGCAGCACGAACTCCTCGACGTCGCGCTGCGCGTGGAGGAGGAACTCCCCGCCACCGACGAACTGGTCGTGCCCAGCCGGACCGTGCACCTGCCGCTCTCCTGGGACGACCCGGCGACCCGCGAGGCCATCGCCCGCTACACGGCCGGCGTGCGCGACGACGCCCCGTGGTGCCCCTCGAACATCGAGTTCATCCGCCGCGTCAACGGCCTGGACAACACCGGCGACGTGTACCGCACCGTCTTCGACGCCGAGTACCTGGTCCTGGGCCTGGGCGACGTGTACCTGGGAGCCCCCGTCGCCACACCGCTGGACCCCCGGCACCGTCTGGTCACGACCAAGTACAACCCGGCCCGCACCTGGACCGCCGAGAACTCGGTCGGCATCGGCGGCGCCTACCTGTGCATATACGGCATGGAAGGCCCGGGCGGCTACCAGTTCGTCGGCCGCACCACGCAGGTGTGGTCGGGCTGGCAGCAGCGCGGCGCCTTCGAACCGGGCAAGCCCTGGCTGATGCGGTTCTTCGACCGGATCAAGTGGTATCCGGTCGGGCCCGACGAACTCCTGGAACTGCGCGCGGACATCATCTCCGGCCGCTTCGTCCCGAAGACCGAGGAGGGCACCTTCTCGCTCGCCGAGTACCGCGCGTTCCTCGACCGGAACGCCGCGTCGATCGCCGCGTTCCGGGCCCGGCAGAGCACGGCGTTCGGTGCCGAGCGCGACGCCTGGGAGGCCGCCGGCGAGTTCGCCCGCGCCGAGGCGGCCTCCGAGGTCACGCCCCCGGCCGCCGACGTCGAGGTGCCCGAGGGCGGCCGACTGGTCGAGGCCGAGTTCACCGCCTGCGTCTGGCAGGTCGACGTCGAAGTCGGAGACCGGGTGTCGGCGGGTCAGCAGCTGGTGTCGCTGGAGGCGATGAAGATGGAGGCGCCGGTACCGGCACCCGCCGACGGCATCGTCGCGGAGGTCCTGATCAAACCGGGCAGCCAGGTCGAGGCGGGCACCGCGCTCGTCGTCCTCGCTCCCGTCGAGACCGCGGAGGCGACAGCATGATCACCGCAGTGGAGCGGGTACGGGCCGCGTACGCCCGCATCGCCCAGGTGGACCGGCCCGAGGTGTGGATCGGCCTGCGCCCGCAGGAGGAGGCGGAGGCGGACGCCGCCGCGGTGGACGCGAAGACCGCGGTCGGCGAACGGCTGCCGCTGGCAGGAACGGTGTTCGCGGTCAAGGGCAACATCGACGTGGCCGGGCTCCCGACCACGGCCGGCTGCCCTTCGTACGCCTACCGGCCGGAAGCCGACGCCCCGGTGGTGGCGCGCCTGAAGGCGGCGGGCGCGGTGCTCCTCGGCACCACGAACCTCGACCAGTTCGCGACCGGCCTGGTCGGCACGCGCAGCCCGTACGGCGCGGTCCGCAACGCCGTCGACCCCACGTACGTCTCCGGCGGCTCCTCGTCCGGCTCGGCGGTCTCGGTCGCCCTGGGGATCGCGGACTTCGCGCTCGGCACGGACACCGCGGGCTCGGGCCGGGTTCCGGCGGCCTTCAACGGCATCGTCGGGCTCAAGCCGACGCGCGGACTGGTACCGACCGAGGGCGTCGTCCCGGCCTGCGCGTCGCTCGACTGTGTGACGGTCTTCGCCCGCACGCTCCCGGAGGCCGAGCGGGCGCTGTCCTTCATGGCGGCGCCGTCGGCGCGCGAACTCCCCGCCCTGGAGCAGCGCCGCCCGGGACCGTGGCGGATCGCAGTGCCGGGGCCGGGGCCGGGGCCGGGGCAACTGGGTGAGCTGGACGAGGGCTGGGCCGAGGCATTCGAGGCGGCCACGGCCCGGCTCGCCGAAGCGGGCACCGAACTCCGGCCTGTCGACCTCGCGCCGTTCACCGAGGCGGCCGCGATGCTGTACGAGGGGGCGTTCGTCGCCGAGCGCTACACCGCCGTGGGCACCTTCGTAGACGCGGGTTCGGCGGACCTCGACCCCACGGTGGCCGGCATCATCTCCCGGGCTCGAGAGGTCCCCGCCCACCGCCTCTACGCCGACCGGGAGAAGCTGTCCTCCCTCCGTACCAGGGCCCTGGCCTCGCTCGGCGACGCCGACGCGCTGCTTCTGCCGACGACACCCGGGCACCCGACGCTCGTGGAGGTCGCGGCAGACCCCCTGGGCACGAACGCCCGGCTCGGCCGGTTCACCAACTCGACCAACTTGTTCGACCTGGCGGCGGTCGCCGTCCCGGCCGGCGATGTGAACGGGCTGCCGTTCGGCGTCATGCTGATCGGCCCGGCGTTCACGGACGAGCGGCTCGCCCGCATCGCAGGCATCCTCACCGCCCCACCGCTGCGACTGGCGGTGGTAGGTGCGCACCTGTCCGGGCAGCCGTTGAACGGGCAGTTGCTCTCCCTGGGCGGCCGGCTGGAGCGCTCGACCACGACCGCGCCCGCCTACCGGCTGTACGCCCTGGCCACGGCGCCTCCCAAGCCGGGACTGGTCCGGATCCGCGAAGGCGGTGCCGCGATCGAGGCCGAGGTGTGGCAGTTGCCGGCCGAGGGGCTCGGCGCGCTCCTCGCGACGCTGCCCCGCCCGATGGCGCTCGGCAGCGTCGAACTCGCAGACGGCAGCTTCGTGGCCGGCTTCCTCTGCGAGCCGCAGGCTCTCGGAGACGCCCGCGAGATCACCTCGTACGGCGGCTGGCGCGCCGCCCTCCAGTCCATGGAGGAGTGGGACCGCGTCAGCCGTGGCGCGGCATCTGCTGGGTAACCGCTTCATGGAGTGCCTGATGATGGAACAGAGCCGTTTTGCTGGGCGCCAGTTGGGGAGATGCGCAGGCAGGTGTACGACGCGCGCTCCGGCACTGGTCGCGGCCTGGTGCATCCAGTGGGCCTCTTCCCCTCCGACGGAGACGACCCGGTCCAGGCCGAGGGCGGCGGCGATGTGGCCATCGGCCATGGATGCTCTCAACGGGTATGTCCACGCACGCGCTCGTCATCGGGGTCGGGAAGTACACGCATCTGGACGGCGGTGAGTCCCCGACCACCCATGTCGGGGCCGCGGGAATGCGGCAGCTGTCCTCGCCACCACTGTCGGCGCGCGAGTTCGTGACATGGCTGATCAACGGCTACAACGAACCGCTCAAGCCGCTGGCCAGTGTGGCGCTGCTGCTGAGTGAGGCCATACCCTCGCCCTTCGTCCATCCGACGACGCATGACGAGCATGTCGTCCAAGCCGCAACCATCGAGAACATCGAGGCGGCGGTCAGGGAGTGGAAGCGCAGGGGCGACGCTGACGAGGACCACCGGCTCATCTTCTACTTCTGCGGCCACGGCGTCTCCCAGGGCGTCGACGTGTCCCTCTTCGCCTCGGACATGTTCGCCGACGAGGAGAACCCCTTCAACGGCGCGCTGGACTTCGGCGGGCTCTGGAGGGGACTGAACCGGTGTCTCGCCAGCCAGCAGATCTTCTTCGTGGATGCCTGCCGGGCCAGCTCCGACCGGCTCATCAGCCAGTTCGGCACGGACTCCCGGGGGAAGGTCCCCATCGCCGGCGGGGAGGACCGCCCCGAGGGATCCGTGAGGAAGCGCCAGCACGCCGTCTACTACTCCACGCTGGACGGCGAGAAGTCCCACGCACGGCCCGACTCCGTCAGCCTGTTCACGGAACCACTTATCCGGAGCCTCAAGGGCCCCGGCAGCCAGAACATTCACAACAACGTCTGGCGCGTCAGCGTGGACTCCCTGTCGATGGCGATGCGGCTCTTCATGGCAGAGCGTCAGTTCGCGGGCAGGGTCCCCGGAGTTCAGGTACCGGTCAACCCGGAGGCGTTCAACTTCGACTTCCATGTGCTGACGCACGACCCGGTCGTCCCGGTCTTCATCGGCTGCGACCCGGCCGACGACAACGATCTCGCCGAGTTCGTCCTCCGGCGGTCCGGCCAGCAGGACCGCCGGCGGGGCCCCGTGTCCGAACCCGAGACCCGCAACGCCGAGTGGGCCCAGGATCTGCCGCTCGGAACCTATGAGATCAAGGCCACGGTCGGCCTCGGCGACGTACGCACGGCCTCCCTTGTCAGCCACCCACCGATCCGCCACATCGGATTGGCCAAGCCATGAGCGCGACTCTCGCCGTCAGTCTTCTGCTGTCGGACTACGAGAACGACATCGCCGACGGCGCGATGATCGTCGGCGACATCTATCCGGCCGACTCCAAGGGCGTGACGAGGAACAACATCCTGATCCCCTGCGGAGACACTCCCGCCCCCAAGGAGTACGACGTGCCGCCGGGGCGGTACGTCGTGTCCGCGCGCCTTCCGTCCGGCATCGTGCTCTCGGCGGACGCGGAGGCACGCGAGGGCCCTTCGACCCCGGTCACGCTCAACATGGTGGACTCGCCGTACGAGTCGCACTCCACCAACGGTTCTCGCCACGGCCACCCCGACGACATCGCCATCGCCCGGATCCTCAAACACGGCGGGGAAACGAAGGATCTTGTCTTCAACTACCGTGCGCGTGCCTCGAACTGGGATGTCAGGAGCCTTGAGGAACAGTTCGGATACCACGTGCGGGCTCCCGCGCCGGAGGACGAGGACGGCTTCATCACCGTGGAGTTCTGAGTGCGGGACTCGAGCCCCGCCAGGTTCCCACCGCCACCGCAATCCGGTTGCGGGACGGAACCGGAAGGCAGCGGGAAGAGACGGGCTGCCCCACGCAGCCGAGGTCACGTGTGCCGGGCGTTCGTGCCCGTCACGACCAGGTTGCCGTCCGGGGTGCGCCGGGCGAGGTCGCCGGTGCGGAGATAGCCGTCGGGGGTGAAGGCGCGTGCGTTGTGGTCCGGCGCCCGGTAGTAGCCGCGCGGGGTGGCGGGACCGCGAGCGAGGAGTTCGCCGGTCTCCCCGTCGGGCACGTCCTTGCCGTCGGCGTCGACGATGCGGATCTGGTCGTCGGACGACAGCGGGAGGCCCTGCGTGGTGAGCACGGTCTCGACCGGATCGTCGGGCCGGGTGAGTGTGAGCACCCCCTCGGGCCTGCCGAACACCTGCTGCAGGCGACATCCCCATTCGGCACCGACGCGTACGGCGGTCTCCCGGGGCAACGGCGGCGCGCCGCCGGTCTGCACGAGGCGCAGACTGCTCACGTCGGCCCGGACCTTCGGCGTCGCGTCGAGCCAGCGCCGCACGACGGCGGGTGCCAACGAGGTGACGGTGACCCGCTCCCGCTCGATGACCGGCAAGCACGCGGCGGGACCCGGGTCCTCGACCAGGACGACGGTGCCGCCGGCGGAGAGCGTGCCGACGACGCCGGGCAACCCGTAGGTGAAGTGGAACTCGGCGGGCTGCGCGGCGAGATACACGTCGTCCTCGGTGAGTGCCACCAACTCGGCCGTGGCCCGCACCTGGTAGGCGTAGTCGTCGTGGGTACGCGGAACGAGCAGCGGCGCCCCGCCGGTGCCTCCGGACAGCAGGAAGAACGCGACCTGGTCGGCGTTCTGCCGCAGCGCCGGCGCGGGCGGGGCGTCGATCGAGCTCAGCGGGAAGTAGTGGCAGCCGGACGTGTCGGTCGTGAAACCGCCGTACGGGGAAGAGGTGCCCGGCGCCTCACGGGTGAAGACCCGCCGCAGGAAGGGGCTTCGGGCCGCGATGTCCGCGGCCATCGCCGTATGGTCGAAGCCCTCGTACGTCGAAGGACCGATGTAGCCGACGGCCTCGGCGACCCGTACGAGGTCGGACACCTCGGACGCGCGGTACGAGACCGGGCAGAACACGGGGACTACGCCCGCGCGCATCAGGGCGAACGCGGTGACGACGAACTCGGGCACGTTCGGCAGCTGGACGACGACCCGCTGCCCCGGCGGCAGGTTGAGCAGCCGGAATCCGGCGGCCATGCGGTCCACACGCCGGTTCAGCGCCGCGTACGTGAGGCGGGTGTCGCCGTGCACGAGGGCGGTCCGTGGCCCGTACTGCAGGGCCCAGCCCCGCAGCAGGTTGTCCAGCGTGTTGCCGCGCCAGTGCCCGACCGCCCAGTAGCGGTCGACGAACTCCTCGGGCCAGGGGGTGCAGCCGTTGAGCATGGATGCCATCCGCTTCCTTCTCGTCCCCCTGAGCAGGGGGCGTCACCGGGTGAACCGTGGCAATCCAATCCGTGAACATCCCCGTACTCAATGCGCGTTCCGAACCATCGGCGCGGAACTCCATGGGTGGAAGATCCAATCCGCGCCGATGACCAGGAGAAACGCTCAGTACGCGTGTCCCACATACGCGAGGGCCTGCTTCAGCAACATCCCCTGGCCACCGGGCATCTCGTTCTGGACGGCCGGTGAGGCTGCTTCCCGCGGGCTGAACCAGACCAGGTCCAGGGCGTCCTGGCGCGGGCGGCAGTCCCCGGTCACGGGCACGACGTACGCGAGGGACACCGCGTGCTGGCGCGGGTCGTGGAACGGGGTGACGCCCGCCGTGGGGAAGTACTCGGCGACCGTGAAGGGCTGCGGGGAGGCGGGCACGCGAGGCAGGGCCACCGGACCGAGGTCCTTCTCCAGGTGGCGCAGCAGCGCGTCACGGACCCGCTCGTGGTGCATGACACGGCCGGACACCAGGGCGCGGCTGATCGTTCCTTCCGCCCCGATCCGCAGGAGAAGTCCGATACTCGTGACTTCGCCGCTGTCGTCCACGCGTACGGGCACGGCCTCGACGTACAGGATGGGCATCCGGGCCCTGGCCGATTCCAGCTCGTCGTGGGCCAGCCAGCCGGGGGTGGTCTCCGTCATGTCAGACATCGCTTGATCATACTTTCCCTGTCGGCGCTCGGCCCAGGAACTGTGTCTGCCGGGCGGGTGGGGTTCGGAGCGGTCTAGGGCTGGGCCGGGGCGAGGATGGTGCAGATGTCGTCCGCGCCGCAGGCCGCGGGGTCGGTCCGGGCGGCGCGGTCCGCGAGCGTGCGCAGCGCGTCGCGGGTGGCGGCCAGTTCGGCCATACGCCGGTCGATGTCGTCCAGGTGCTGGTGGATGAGGCCGGTGACGTGGGTGCAGGGGGCATGGCCGTCGTCGCGCAGGGCGAGGACCGAGCGGATCTCGGCGAGCGTGAGGCCGGCGCGCTGGGCGTCGCGGACGAACCCGAGCCGGGGCACCGCGTGCTCGGGGTAGTCGCGGTAGCCGCTGGGAGTGCGTGGCGGCGCGGGCAGCAGCCCGCTGTCCTCGTAGAAGCGGAGGGTCTTGGTCGTCAGCCCGGTGCGGGCGGCGAGATCGCCGATGCGCATACCTCCAGACTAGCCCTTGACCTTCCAGTGCGCTGGAAGGTCTAGCCTCGGGAGTGCTGTGGACGAGAAACGGAGGACGAGGAACGGAACGGGAGGACCGGGGCGATGCGGATCAGGGTGTTGACGGTGGCGGAGTGCCCGAACGCGCGGCCCGCGCTCGACCGGGTCATCGCCGCGCTGGACGGACGCGAAGCCGAGGTGGAGCTGGTCGAGGTGGCCGACGAGGCGGAGGCCGAGGTGCTGGGCGTGTGCGGTTCGCCTACGGTCCTGATCGGCCCCCGTACCGCGCCTCCGAAGGAGACCAGCCGATGACCCTCCGCCTCGAATTCGCCGTCGCAGGCATGCACTGCAGCAGCTGCGGTCTCCTCATCGACGACGAGATCGAAGAACTGCCCGGCGTCACCGCCAGCACCACCGACGTGCGGACCGAACGCACCGTCGTCGAACTCGACCACCCGGTCCCGGCCGAGCGGATCATCGAAGCGATCGCCACGGCCGGCTACACCGCCGTCCCGGCTGCCTGACCGGACTCGGCCAGGCTCACCGGGAACCGGGCGGCCTTCGCACGCGGGGCCGCCCGGATCAGCAGGCCGGGGCGGGCACCCTCGGGAAGCGCCTGCGCGCAGATGTGGTGCTTCCCGGTGTCGACGGTGGCGCGGAGTCGGGGTTCGCCTCCTCGCGCAGCAAGGACACCAAGGAGGTCCGGGCGCGTGCGACGCGCGAACGGACCGTGCCGACCGGGCACCCGATGGCCTCGGCGGCCTCGGCGTAGGGCAGGCCCAGGAGTTGGGTCAGGACGAACGCGTCGCGACGCTCGTCGGGGATCGAGGCCATGAGGTCGGCGAGGGCGACACCGTCCTCGAATCCGGGCAGGCCCAGAGGCTGGGCGTGCTCCGCCTCCGCCTGCCAGTCGTCGCGGTCGGACAGGCGGGGGCGGGCGGCCGCGTACCGCAGGCTGTCGACCACGGTCCGGCGCGCTATCGACAACAGCCAGGTGCGGGCCGAGGACCGCCCCTGGAAGCGGGGCAGCGCGGCGATGGCGCGGAGGAAGACCTCCTGGGTGAGGTCGTCGGCGGCCTGGCGGTCGGCACTCAGGTGTGCCACATACCGCCAGACATCGCGGTGCAGGGCCCGCACGAACAGATCGGCCTTTACCGGATCGCCGTCCCGGGCGGCCAGCGCGAGCAGCGTCGTCGCCGCGTCGGTGGCCGCGTCCGGTACGTACGAGGACCGGGAGGGCTTCGCCGGTCGCTGAGGGAGGGTGTCGTGGGCAGGAGTCATCGCCACAAGTCCTTACGAGGCAAGGGGAATCCGACGGCGCGGCGCCGGAGCGCGGCGACGCCGGTCAGGGGTCACGGCCCGCCGCCAGGGCAGGGCCTGTGCCCGAGCGGTGCGGCACGCGGGCGCGAGCGGCACGGCTCGGGGAGCCGGCTGTCAGGAGACAGCGAAGGCCGGTGGGGGACCCCGGGAGATGACGGAGTGCGCGAGCAGGAGCTGCCTGGGAGCGTGCTCGTCACCGGCGCGGACGGCGCGGAGCCGAGGCGGCCGTGGCGTCACGGGGACCACGGCGGCGAGGAGCAGGCGCAGCGGCCGGAAGAGCCACAGCGGCAGCGCTCGTACGAGACGGAAGACGGCCCGCTCGCCGTAGGCCATCCACAGACCACTCAGGAGAGCGGCCAACAGGTGCGCGGACAACATACCGAGGGACGTGCCCATGTCCGTCATGTCGTGGGCGACGGGCCCGATACCGGGGGACATGTGTCCCATGGCCTTGTGGGACATGCCCATGTGTGCAGCACGCCCTGGACGGCCACGGTCGCCGCCGTCACCGCGAGCAGGCCGCGCTCGCGGCCCGCGAGGATCCAGGCGATGGCGAGGGTGCCCGTGAACGCGAGGCCCACGGCCGGCGGAGTGAGGTCCTGACCCGACATCAGAACGTGGCGTGCCCATGTGTTCCACGCCCGTATGCCCCATGCCGGACGGCAGGCCCGCCGACACCATGACCTGACTCTGCGCCCAGGAGAACACCGCGTGCCGACAGGACAGCGGGCGGTCGTACGGGCCGCACCCGCCCTCATGCCTCCGGAGAGGGGTGCAAGGATGGGCGCGCCATGACACCGGGCCGATGTTCGCGAGGAGTGCGGGCCGCGACGCCGGCGCGGGCGGCTCCATGAACCCGGTCCTCGCCGCCCTCCTGCACAACACCAGCAGCATCGCCGTCGTCGGCAACTCCGCCCGCCTCGTCAACCACACCCCGCACCTGCCCCGCGTGGGCGACGACGTCCTGAGGGCGGCCCCGCTGGAGGACCACCGGGTGCGCCGACACGCGAGGTACTGCTCGCGGCCCGGGCCGGCAGCTCGGGCCGCCGCCGTTCACGTGGCCGTGGCCGGCGTTGATCTGTCGCTGGGCGCAGTGGAAGAAGTACAGGCCGAAGTCGACGAGGGAGGCCGGCACCGGAGCGCCGCCGAAGTCGAGGTGCCGCTCTTCGAGGTGCCAGCCGCGGGGTCGGACCACGATCGTGGCGGGGTTCTCGCCGAGGCGGTACTCCTTGCCCTCAGGGCTGGTGAAGTCGATCCGCCGCTCGATCGCGTCGAGCAGGACGAGCTGGCCGCCGATCACGTCGTCCCAGGTGGGTGCCGTGGCGTCCTCGAAGTCCGCCATCCACACGCGGGCACCGGAGTTGAGCGCGTTGACGGCCATGCGCCGGTCGGGCGGGCCGGTGATCTCGACGCGCCGGTCCGTCAGACCCGGCGCGGGCGCGGCCACCCGCCAGGAGCGGTCGTCACGGACGGCGGCGGTCGCGACGGGGAGGTCGAGCGGGGCGCCGGTGGCGAGCCGGATGGCCCGGCGACGGCGCTCCTTGGCGGCACCTGCCCCCCCGTGGAACGTCTACGAGGCTTTCGCCGCCCCGGGACGCATCCATGTCCAGATGTCCGGGAAGAGCTCCCTGACCCTCAGGACTTCGTCCCGCGTGAGGCTGGTGACGGGGCCCTCGCACTCGTCGGCGTCCCACCTGATGAGGTCCCAGCCGAGGTTGTCGGTGTCGTTGTGAATCATGCTTCTCACAGTAGGAGAAGGCTCCGGTGGCCCGTACCACCTCATCCCGAGCCGAAGCCTCGCCCTGCGGGCGCGCCGGCCGCTGGTGGCCCCGCAGGGCTGCCTGGCGGGCATGGAGCACTCCTCCCCGGCCGCCCCGCCGGACGCGACGTCCGCCGCCCCTCGTGGAGGACGTGGACTCTGGAGCCGGGCCACCGGCCCCAGAGGTCGCAGGCGACCAGAACCCTTGCGCGCCCCCGCCGTTGGACCACCAGAGCAGGGTTCGACGAATCGAGGAGTGCCGTAATGCCGGATCAGTCCGCCCTGGTGGGTCGCGGTCACCGGGCCCTACGGGTGCGCGTGGCGGAACGATGTCGCGAGATCACCGAGGCCCGCTGGTTCGCCACCGCCGTCTTCCTCCTCATCCTCGGCAACGCCGCGGTCCTCGGGGTGGAGACGTACGCCGGCGTCAGCGCCCGCTGGCACACCGAGCTCCAGGTGATCGAGCACCTGATCCTCGCGGCGTTCACGACCGAGATGGTGCTGCGCGCCGGGACGCACGCCACCCGCCCCTGGGACTTCTTCAGGGACCCCTGGAACCTCTTCGACCTCGTCGTCGTCCTCGCCGCCTTCGTCCCCGCCGCCCGCGAGAACTCCACCATCCTGCGGCTGCTCCGCCTCGCGCGCGTGCTCCGCGCCGCCCGCTTCCTGCCCCAGCTGCGCATCGTCCTCGTCGCCGTCGGCCGCAGCCTGCCCGGCACGGTCAGCTTCCTGCTGGTCGGGGCGCTGCTGCTGTACGTGTACGCCATGGTCGGCTGGGTCTTCTTCGCCGCGCACGACCCGGAGCACTTCGGATCCATCGGCCGGGCCGTCCTCACCCTCTTCCTCCTGATGACCCTCGACGGGCTCGGCGACGCGGTCCACGCGGGCCTGGCGATCTCCCGGTGGAGCTTCCTCTACTACGTCTCGTACGTCCTCATCGCCTCCTTCGTCCTCGTCAACGTGCTGATCGGGGTCGTGATCAACTCTCTGGAGGAGGCCCGCGAGATCGAGAAGGCGGAGATGGAGAAGGCGACGGAGGCGGAGAAGAGGGCGGGGAAGGGGGCGGAAGCCGCGAACGACCGGTGCGGCGGGGACGAGGAGGGGCTGCGGGAGCGGATCGCCGTCGCCCGGCGCGCCCTGGACGACGTCGAATCCGCCCTCTCCGCGCTCCCGCCGCCGCGCGCTCACGCGCGCGTGGACGGATCATGGGAGTAGGAAGGGACGCGCGGCGGCCCTGCGCGTCCCGATGGTGCGAGGAGGCAGACCATGACACGGACGCTGGAGTGGACGGTCGGCCTGGATCTGGTCGAAGAGGACGGCAGGACCAAGGCCGAGGCGCATCTCAACACCGGCACGTCGACCCTCACCGGCCACGGCACCGCACGGTGCAACCCGTCGGACGTGGACGTTCCGGCGATCGGTGACGAGCTCGCCGCGAGTCGGGCCATGAAGGACCTGGCCGGGCAGCTGATGCGCGAGGCCAACCGGGAGATGGAAGCGGTGGGCGCGGGGACCGTACCCCAGCACACCGGTCCCGGGTACGGCTGGCCGGAGGCGGTCTCCTGACGGGACCGCCTCGGCCACCGGGCCCGCCGGCAACCCGCCGACGGGCCCGGCGGCGCGTCACACGCCGGGTGTCCGCTCGTCGACGCCCAGCGAGGGCCCGCCGTCGCTCTCGTCCTGGCTCGGGGACGGCTCGTCGTCGCCCCTGTGCCGGTCCCCGTGCCCGTCCTGGGCGCCGTCCTCGTCGTCGTACGCCAGCCGGTCCACGACCTCCACGACGCCGTCCACGCTCTCGCAGAGCCGTACGAAGACCGGCGCGAGGCTCTTGCGTTCCAGCCTGCCGCTGAGCGTGACCCGGCCCTCGTCCACGTCGACATGGAGCGCGGCGGGGGAGAGCCGGAGGATGCGGATGACCACGTCCTCCAGGATCTCCTCCTGGATCGCGCGGTCGCGGCGCAGGAACAGCTGGAGCAGATCGCTCCGACTGAGCACCCCGATGAGCCGGCCGTCCGCGTCCACCACCGGAAGCCGCTTCACCCGGTGCCGCTCCATCAGCCGCGCCGCCTCCACCGCCGTCCAGGACGGGCGGGCCACCACCACGGGGCTGGACATCATCGCCCCGGCCGTACTCGGGCCGTCCTTCGCGGTGTGGCGGCGCAGCAGATCCGCCTCGGACACCACCCCGATCGGCCGGTCCGCCTCGTCGACCACCGGCACGGCGGTGATGCCGTACTCGTCGAGCAGCCGTGCGATCTCCTTGAACGGCGTCCCCGGCTGCACGGCAACCGCGGTCGGCGTCATCAGGTCGGCGACACTGCGGTTGCGCATCGTCCCGTTCCGTCCCTTCTCCCGCTCCTTCGTCCATGATCCCTCACATGGACGAAGGCCCGGAACGGACGGTTATCAGTTGAACGGGTCGAGCGTGACGTACGCCTCCCGCGGATCGCCGTCGTGCACGAGGGACTCGTGGGCACCGACGTCGTCGAAGGCGAAGCCGTACGCCTTGCCGTCCACCATCTGCGCGTGGATCTTGCGCGCGTATTGGTTGGTCACCACGTCCTGGTAGAAGCCCGCCGAGGAGGTGTCCGGCTGGTTGGGGTTGGTGAGGAGGGTGGACCGGTTGTAACCGGCGCAGAGCGTACGGGAGATGGGGCCCCGGACCTGGTCGTTGGGCGCGTCGAGCCGCTTGTAGCAGCCGAAGACGCTGTCGGAGTCGGGCTTCTCGAAGGAGGTGACGACGGCGCCCGCGGTGTTGGTGAAGTTCATGACGTTGCCGGAGACGCGGCCGAAGTACTTCACGTTCGGCTGGTTCGAGAACGGCGTCACCGTGAGCGTCTGGGAGGCGTACTTCGTCCAGACGCGGTTGATGTAGTCGTTCATCACGCTCGCCGGCAGCGCGCCCGCCTCGATGCCGTGGCCCGGTGCCAGGGCGCGCAGGACGGTGCCGTCGGAGCGGGTCTGGATGAGGTTCGCCCAGCCGCCGGGCTGGCCGCGGAGCGCGTTCAGGAAGCCGTTGTAGCCGCCGGGCTTGAGCCGGCCCGTGGTGGCGACGCTGCCGTTCGGGCGCTTGACACCGACCGCGTACGGGGCCGAGACCATGTCGACCTGGGTGCTGTTGATCCAGAGGCCCGAGTCGTTGAGCGTGTACTCGGACCAGTTGAAGAGGATGTTCCGGTTGGGGTCGCTCGGGTTCTGGACGGCGGGCTGCACCAGGCCGCCCGTCGCCAGCTTGAACACGAGCTTCTGGCCGTAACTGAAGTAGATCCGGCCGGAGAACTTCGGCAGACGGATCGTCATGGACTGCCCCTGCGCGGGGCCGGGGATGGCGGCGTCGGGGGCCGGGATCGGCACGGATCCGCCGGCCGGCCAGGGGTGGAAGGTGCCGTTCGCGTCCGCCCAGCCCTGACGGCCGGTGGAGAGCTCGGTGCCGAGGTTGTAGACGTAGACCTGCTCGCCACGGCCGGAGTTGTTGGTGAAGGTGAGCGGAATCGTCGCCGGTACGGCGGCTGCTTCCGCGCCGGCCGCGTGGACCGTGGGGGAGGGGCCGACGACGATGACGGCGGTGCCGATCAGGGCGGCGGCGGTGACGGGGGCGAGCGTCGCCAGAACGCGGCGACGGCGATGGGAGGGCATGGGGGAGGCTCCTCGGGGTGGGGGAGACGAGGGCTTGAGAGCGCTCTCAGAATGGTGAGCGTGTGATGACCCTGTCAATGCCTCGGACGTTCTGAGACGAGGAGCGTGGTGTTACGAGGCCGGCCAGGCGCCGCGCTCGTGCAACTGGAGGACGAGCGCGGCGATGTTCCACGCGTCGTCCTCGCCCCGGTGGTGCCGGCCCTCCAGAGGTAGTCCCGCGATCTCCAGTGCGCGGGCCATCCCCGGGCGCTTGACCAGGCCGTTCGCCTCGGTGAAGACGGCCTTGGCGTTGGTGTGCCGACCGCTGAAGGGGTACTCCGTACGCGTCGCCCGGCACTGGGACGTGAACTGCTTGCGGTCGTAGTCGCCCCAACTGGCCCACGGCCGAACCCCGGTGGCGTGCTCCACGGCGAGCAGCCGGCAGGCGGCCGCGAAGTCCAGTCCGGTGTCGACCTCGGCCTGCGTGAGGCCCGTCAGCTCGGTGCAGAACGGACTGACCGTGGAACGGGCCGGCTTGACCAGTACCCGGTGCCGCGCCGTCCGCACGCCCGCGGCCAGGTCGACGACGGTGAGACCGATCTCGATGATCTCGCTCACCGCCCCCGGCGGCCGCTCGCCGTCCCAACAGGTCGCCTCGACGTCGACGACGTTCACCAGCTGTGTCCGGTCCATGGTCACGAGGCTAGGGCGGGGTTACGGGGGTGGGCATCCGGATTTCCGCTCGCCGCGGGGGCGGCGGCCGTTGCGCGGGTGCCGATGACGCGGGATCACTCCAGGTCGAGGATCTCCCGGAGGGCCGTGACCGCGTGCGCCCGGTGCTCGTCGAGGCCGCGTACGACGGCCTCCTCGTCGCCGTTGCGGACCGCCGAGATGACCGCCCGGTGCTCGCGCACGGCCAGTTCCCGGTTGGGGACGTCGGTGTAGTACAGCGAGCGGTAGGCGTCGGTGGCGTCCCAGAGGGTGGTGATGAGGCGGACCAGGCGGGGCATCCCCGAGGCCTCGATCAGGGTCAAGTGGAAACGTCGGTTGGCGGCGGCCATCTCCGTCACGTCCCCGGCGTCGGCGGCCCGTTCCACCTCCCGCTGGATCTTCTCCAGGGACGCGAGCAGGCCGTCCGCGGCGCGGCGGACGCCGACGCGGACCGCCTCGGTCTCCAGCAACTGCCGGATCCGGTAGACCTCCTCCAGATCCGCGAGGGACAGTTCGGCGACGAAGTAGCCCCGGTGGATGTGGTGGACGACGAGGCCCTCGCCCTCCAGGATCTTCAGCGCCTCCCGCAGGGGTACGCGGCTGACGTCGAGCTTGGCGGCCAGCGCGTCCTGCCGGATCTGACCGCCGGGCCGCAACTCCCCCGCGGTGATCGCGCGCCGCAGCTCCTTGAGGACGAACTGCTGGGCGGTCGGCGGCCGCCCCTTCTGCACCGCGCTGCTCATCGCCTGTGACCCTTCCGTCGTTCCTGCGTGGTCGGCCCGCGCCCGCGCGGGTCATGATCCGTATAACTTCCTACGGCGTGCCCGGCGCCCGCCCCAGCTCGGTGAGCAGGGACGCGGTGTGCTCGCCGAGGCGCGGGGGCGCGGCGCGGTAGGAGGCGGGGGTGGCGCCGAGTGTTATCGGGTTGACGACCTGGGCCGGTCCGGCCGCGTCGGCGGGGACCCGAGGCGCGAGGCCCAGCCGTTCGGCCAGGTCGAAGGCTGCCGCGAGATCGTTGATGGGGCCGCAGGGCACTCCTGCGGCGGTGAGCTCCTCGAACCAGCTGTCGGCGGTCCGTTCGGCGAGCGGACCGGCCAGCGCCGCGACCAACTCGTCGCGGTGGGCGACGCGGGCCGTGTTGGTGGCGAAGCGGGCGTCGCCGGCGAGAGCGGGCAGCCCGAGCCGCGCGCAGAGCGTGCGGAACTGGCGGTCGTTGCCCACCGCGAGGACCAGCGGCCGGTCCTGCGCCTCGAACACCTCGTACGGGGCGATGCTCGGGTGCCGGTTGCCCATGGCACGCGGGACGACCTCGGCGCCGAGGTACGCGGCCGACTGGTTGGTGAGCGCCGACAACAGGGAGGTGAGCAGGGAGACTTCGACCCGCTGGCCCTCGCCCGTACGTTCCCGGTGCCGCAGCGCGGCCAGGACGCCGAGGCCCGCGTGGAGGCCGGTGATGACGTCCACGAGCGCGACCCCCGCCTTCGTCCCCTGCCCGCCGGGCTCGCCCGTCACGCTCATCAGCCCGCCCATCGCCTGGACCAGGAGGTCGAAACCGGGCAGATGGGCGCCCTCGGCGGCCCCGAAACCGGTCACGGAGCAGTAGACGAGCCCGGGGTTGGACGCGCGTACGTCCTCGTAACCGAGACCGAGCTTCTCCATCGTGCCGGGCCGGAAGTTCTCGACGAGGACGTCGGCCCGGTCGACGATCTCCCGGGCCGTGTCACGGTCCGCCGGGTCGGTGAGGTCGAGGGTGATGGAGCGCTTGTTCCGGTTCACTCCGAGGAAGTACGTGGCCTCGCCGTCGGCGAAGGGAGGACCCCACGCGCGGGTGTCGTCACCGGATCCGGGCCGCTCGATCTTGATCACATCGGCGCCGAGGTCGGCCAGAAGCATCGTCATGTAGGGGCCGGCGAGGACCCGGCCGAAGTCGGCGACGACGATCCCGGACAGGGCGCCCGGGGTGGGCGTCTCCGGGCGATCTGCGCGCATCCCGCACTCCTCCGTCGGCGATTGGATCCGATGTGAACGTAGGGATCGGAGATCAGATATTCAATACTGGATCCAAAATCCGATCTGCGGCTACGCTCGGCACGCCGCAATGCCGCACCAGCCTGGAGGCCGTCCGTGAAGTCGTCGCCGCAGTCGCCGCAGCCGTCGAACGCGTCGAAGTCGTCCCCCGTCCATCCCTTCGATCTGCTGGCGATCGACGGCCTGTTGACGGACGAGGAGCGGGAGATCCGCCGGACGGTTCGCGCCATGGCGGACAAGGAACTCCGGCCCCACGTGGCGGGCTGGTTCGAGCAGGGCGCCATCCCCGCCCGCGAACTCGCCCGGCAGCTCGGCGGCATCGGCGTCCTCGGCATGCACCTGGAGGGCTACGGCTGCGCGGGCACCAACGCCGTCGCGTACGGACTGGCCTGCCTCGAACTGGAGGCCGTCGACTCCGGTCTGCGCAGCATGGTCTCCGTACAGGGCTCCCTCGCCATGTACGCGATCTGGAAGTACGGCTCCGAGGAGCAGAAGCAGCAGTGGCTGCCCGGGATGGCGGCCGGCGAGTACATCGGCTGCTTCGGGCTCACCGAGCCGGACGCCGGATCGGATCCTGGATCCATGCGCACCCGCGCCCGCCGGGACGGCGACGACTGGGTGCTCAACGGCACCAAGATGTGGATCACCAACGGCTCGGTCTCCGACGTCGCCGTCGTCTGGGCCCGGACCGACGAGGGCGTCCGCGGCTTCCTGGTGCCCGCCGGCACCACCGGCTTCAGCGCCCCCGAGATCCCACAGAAGCTGTCCCTGCGGGCCAGCGTCACCAGCGAACTGGTTCTGGACGACGTCCGCCTGCCCGCCGATGCGATGCTGCCCGAGGCGCGCGGCCTGTCCGGCCCGCTCGGCTGCCTCAACGAGGCGCGCTTCGGGATCGTCTTCGGCGCCCTCGGCGCCGCCCGCGACTGCCTGGAGACCGCGATCGCGTACGCCGGTGACCGCATCGTCTTCGAGCGGTCCCTCGCCTCCTACCAGCTGACGCAGCAGAAGCTCGCGGACATGGCCCTGGAGCTCGGCAAGGGCATGCTGCTCGCCGTCCACCTGGGACGCCTCAAGGACGCGGGCGGGCTCGCGCCCGAACAGGTCAGCGTGGGCAAGCTGAACAACGTCCGCGAGGCCATCGCCATCGCCCGCGAGTGCCGCACCATCCTCGGCGCGAACGGCATCACCCTGGAGTACCCGGTGCTGCGTCACGCCAACAACCTGGAGTCGGTCCTCACCTACGAAGGCACCAGCGAGGTCCACTCCCTGGTCATCGGCAAGGCACTCACGGGCGAACAGGCCTTCCGCTGACCGTCCGCCCGGGCCCCGACCCGATCCGCGCTAGCCGGCCGTCACCTTGGCGAGGAACGCGTCCAGGTTCCCCGTCATCCGCGCGATCCGCTGTTCCACGTCCAGCGACTCCTCGTGGCGGCCGGCCCGCAGCTTCGGCTCACGCTTGCCACGGACGTACAGCGAGCAGGCCAGGTCGGCGCAGAGGTAGATGCCGACCGTGTTCCCCTCGCGGCCGCGGCTTCCGGCCAGCGGCGCCGCGAGCAGGGTCACGCCCGAAGAGGCGTGCCCCGTCAGGCAGACCTGGCAGAGGCTGGACTTGACCGCGCTGGTGCGGCTCGTGGCGGGCACCCGCAGGGTGATGCCGAGCGGGCCGTCCTCGCGGGGCACGACGAGGTGCGCGCGCAGCGGCGCGCCCGGGTCGACCCAGCCGAGGAAGTCGAGGTCCTGCCAGGGGAGCTCGGCGAAGTCCAGCGGAAGCTTGAGCCTGCTTGCCTCGCCCTTCGTGCAGTTCACGAACGACGAGCGGATCTGTTGGTCGGTAAGAGGTTCCACTCGGTGGACCGTACACACATCACCGGGCGACAGCATCCCGATTTCCCGGCCTGCCCGGTCCCGGCCCATGCCCGGGAGTGCTTCACAGGACCGGGTGGGCGGCCGAGCCGTACGCGAAGGCACCCGGCCCGGGCTGCGGGGGCGACTCGGGGGTGACGTCCGCGGTGTCGGAGGCCGTGCCGTTGGTGGCCGTACCGTCCGTGGCCGGCCCTTCCGTCGCCGGTTCCGACTGCGGGCTCGGGGTATCCGGTGAGTCGGGAGTCGCGGGCGACTCGGGTGTCCCGGGCGATTCGGGGGTCGGCGGGGACGACGCTGGCGAGTCCGAAGGGCATGCCGAGGGGGTGACGCCACCGGTGGGCGTGGGTGTCTCCGTGCCCGTCACCGTCACACACGGCACCGGCGAGGACGGAGAGGTCGGGGAATCCGAGTCCGAGACGGAGGGCGACGGGGGAGCCGTCGGCCGGGTCGTCGGCTTGTCCTGCTTGCCCGTGTCACCCGGCTCGCGGGCGAACCAGCCGTCGTCCTCGGGGTCGAACACGACGAAGACGTTCACCACGGTCACCGAAGGCGCCACGACGACCACCTGGGAGGGCTGGTAGCCGGCCCATCGGGTACCCGTGGTCTTCGGTTCCTTCTGGGCGACCGGCGGGGTCAGCGGATTGCCGCAGGCGCAGCGCACCCTGGGCACACCGCGGTCGTCGACGAGTACGGCCGTACCGGCCTGGAGGACCGCCTGGTAGGCGGTGGGGGAGCCGTCGCGGAAGCCGTGGTTGGTCACCCGGGTGTCGACCCGGAGCTGAAGCGGGGTCAGGGAACGCAGGTACCCCGGCACTTCGTTGGCGGAGATGCCCTGGACCGAGGCGAAGGCCGCGTTCTTGGCCGGCTCGGCCGCCAGATAGCGCACCTGCTGCTCGACGTCGCAGCTCGCCGCGTTCTTCGTACCGCCGTACAGGCCCGCCGCCGAACCGGAGACGCTGCGCGTGGCGGAGGCGTCCGCCGTCCGGGTCGGGCTGGGCAGCGGGGTGGGCGACTGCGAGGCGTCCGCGGCGCGGGCCGTGGACTTGGTGAAGGGGTCGGGGCCGGTCGCGGAGGCGTTCTGCAGGAAGACCTCGCCGCCGCCGGAACCGCTGTCGCCGCCGTTTCCGTCCGGACGGGTGAGAACGACGATCAGGGCCACGGCCGCGACCAGTACGGCGGTGGCCGACGCGACCTTGGGGACGGAACGCCACCAGGGGCCGCCGCCACCGCCTTCGCCCGTACCGCCACTCGTGTCGCCGCCCCCGCCGGGACCCCCGCCGCCGGAACCGCCTGAGCCGCCTGAGCCGCCCCCCGTGCCGTCGTGCGGCGGCCCGGGGGGTGGTGGGGGACCGGCTTGCCCGGGGCTGGTGCTCGGGCCCGAGAGGGGGCCCGAAGGCGGACCTGAGGGAGGGACAGAGGGGCGGCCGGACGGTGGGTGGGAAGTCACGTTTTTCCCTTTCTTCCGTTCCGTGCCCATTGTGTGCGCGGAACGGGCCCCGCCCGCAAGCCGAGCTCATCCACAGGCCCTGCGGGGGAGATCCACCGGTACTAGCGTGGTGAGCGTGAGCAGTCGGCTCCCCACCACGTCCCGCCCGGTGCACGACACCGGGCAACTCGCCCGCCATTGGGGCGAGGCCCTGGCCGCCGTACTGGCCGGGTTCCTCGCGATGGCCGTCGTCGCCGCTCTCGGCCTGTGGGCCGCGGGCGCCGCCGACCTGCCCGGTGGCTTCGTGAACGTCGTCGCCGCGGTCGTCGTCATGGCCGTCGGCGGACAGATCGACCTCTCCGGCGACGCGAGCGCACTCGCCGGCACGAACGCCGAACTCACCGCCATGCCCCTCACCGTCACCCTGGTGGGCGCACTGGTCACCGGTTTCTGCTTCCTCCTCCCGCTACGCCACCACGCCGTCGCCCGGACCGGTGACCTCCTCGCCCGCGCCGCGCGCACCGTCCTGCTCTGGCTGGCGGCGCTCGCCGGCCTCTCCGCCCTGGCCCGGCGCGACTTTCCCGTCACCATCCCCGGCGGCCAGAGCCAGGATCCGTTGTCCGACCTCTTCGGTGAACTCCTCGACGCGGTGAACCCCACCGTCGGCTTCCGCACCGAGGTGGGCCCCACCCTGCTCTTCGGACTCCTGTGGATTCTCGGGGTGCTCCTGATCGCCCTGTTGGTCTCGCGCCGGACCCCGCTCCCGCCCCGGCTCGTCCGCTACCACCAAGCCGTCCGGCCGGTCGCCTCGGCGATGCTGCTCCTGCTCCTCGCGTACGTCCTCATCGGCCTGGTCATCGGGATCGTCGTGGCCGCCACCCGAGGCCACGCGGCCGAGACGTTCGCCGTCATCCTGCTCGGTCTGCCCAACGTCAGCTGGCTCGCCCTCGGCGTGGGGATCGGCGGCTCCTGGGAAGGCACGGTCGAAGGGCCGTTCGGGCTGCCGATGCCGCAGATCCTCGACTCGGTGCTGCGCACGGACACCGCGGGCCTCTCCACGGTCGACCTGTCCTCCCTCGCGTCGTACGACTCCAGGGCCTGGTGGCTGCTGCCGGTGGCGGCCGTCCTCGTCCTGGCCGTGGCCTTCGTGGGCGCCGTACGCTCGCCCGCCCGTACGCGGCTCTGGCAGCACGCCCTCCACCTGGGCGTCGCGTTCGCCCTGACGATGCTGGTCGTCGCCCCCGTCACGCTCGTCGAGGCGCGCTTCGGGCTCTCCATCCTCGGCATCGGCGAGCTCGAATCGCTCGGCGGCGAGGTCCTGTTGCGCCCGCACGTCTGGAAGATCGCGGGCTTCGCCCTGCTGTGGGGGCTCGTCGCCGGCTTCCTCGGCGGGCTCCTCGCCTCGGGCGTCCGCCGCCGCGGCGAGGCAGACCCGGACGCCGCCCGGGACGAACGGCCGAAGGCCTAGGACCACCGGGAGCCTAGGACCACCAGGATTCGGGCGGCTCCCGGAACACCGGGCGGGCCCACGACGGTGGTGCGGGAGGCGGGGTCGGTGGCTCGGGACCGCTTCGGCCCACAGGGCCGGGGCCGGGGCCCGGGCCGCCCTCCTCCAGGGCCGCCCGCAGCGCCGTGACGAACTCCAGGCAGGTGTCGTACCGCTCCTCCGGTACCTTTGCCAGCGCCTTGGCGAGCACCTGGTCGGCCGCCTCGGGCAGCTCCGGCCGTTCGGCGGACGGCGGGGGCGGCGGATCGTACTGATGGGCCCAGAGCAGTGCCATGTCGTCGTCGCGGCGGAACGGCGGCACGCCCGTGAGTGTCTCGTAGACCACGCATGCCAGGCCGTACTCGTCACAGCGGCCGTCCACCGGCTTCCCCGAAATCTGCTCGGGCGCGACGTAGTCGAGCGTGCCCACGAACTGCCCGACCGTCGTCAGACCGGTCAGCGACAGGGACTTCTTCGTCAGCCCGAAGTCCGTGAGGTACACGTGCTCGGGATGGTCGCGGTCGGTGCCCTCGGCGACCAGGATGTTGCCCGGCTTCACGTCCCGGTGCACCAGGTCGTGGGCGTGCGCGGCGTCCAGCGCGGAGGCCACCTGTACGGCGATGCGCCCCGCCGTCACCGGCGGGAGGGCGCCCCCGCGGTCGAGCAGCGCCCGCAGATCCTGTCCGGCGACGTAGCGCATAGCGATGTACAGGACGCCTTCCGTCTCGCCGGCCTCGAAGACCGGCACGATGTGCGGATGGTCGATCGCGGCCGCCACCCGCGACTCGTGCGCGAACCGTTTACGGAAGGTGTCGTTACGGGCGAGTTCTGGCGCCAGCAGCTTCAACGCCACCGTCCGCTCAAGCCGCAGGTCACGCGCCCGGTACACGACCGCCATCCCGCCGCGGCCGATCTCCGCCTCGACCACGTAGCCCGCGATCTGCTTGCCCACGAGCCCCGAGTCCCGCCCGGCGGGCAGATCGGTGTCCCGCGCCGCGTCCCTCGCCGAGTCCCGAGCCGCGTCGGCCATCAGCCCTCACCCGGCAGCCGCGATTGGTCGACGATCCGGGTGGGCGGCGGGCCGGTGGGGACGTCCCGGCGGGCGTCCTCCTCCTCGTCGAGGCGTGGCACCACCCGCGTCGGCTCATGCACGGCGGCGGCGACCGAGGGGCCGGCCGAGGCCGCGTACGTACTGAGCCCCGTACCGTCGCAGTACACCCAGCGCTCGTGCTCCGCGTCGTACAGCCACAGGGCCTCGCCGTCGACCACCATCCCCACCCGCAGCCCGTGCGTTCGCCGCCGGAACGTGTCCCGGTCGGCCCGCGAGGCCGCCAGCTCCTCCGCCGCCCGCCGGTACCGCCCGAGCGACTCCTCCGCCCGGGCGATCAGCGGCCGGGGGTCGGCGGTCCTGGCGAGCGGCTGCCGAGCCTCGGGGGGATCCACGGGTACGGAGACGAGCAGCCGGGCGTCGACCCACGCGGACCAGCCGTTCGAACAGAGGACCTGCCCCCAGTCGCCGACCCGCTCCGTGAGCTGCACGGGCAGGAACGCGTCGAGGGGCACGGTCGGCAGGCCCGGATCGGGCGCTTCCCAGGCGGACAGACCGTCGCGCGGCACGACATGGGTCGGCCGGAAGTTCGGTACGTCGTCCGGTACCGGGGGAGTGACCGGGATGCCCATGGGCCGCCTGCCTTCACTGTTCCGGATATTGGATATTTCATCCGAGATATTGGATCCCGGACATTGGATCCGAAATCGTGGATCCGAAATCGTGGATCAGGGAGCCGGTGGGGGACATTGGTTACTTCCGCATGATCGCCGGCTCCCGGCGCCGCAGCAGCCTCGCCACGACGAACCCGAGCACGAGGCAGAGCACGACCAGCATCCCCATGTCGAAGAGCCATGCGCTCAGGGTGTGGTCCATGAGGGGATCCGTCGTCTTCTCGCTCGGTGCGGTCTTCCCGATGTCGATGGTCGCTCCCATCGCGGCGAACGCCCAACGCGACGGCACCAGCCACGCCAGCTGTTCCAGGACCGGCGTCCCGGTGACGGTGAGGAGCGCACCGGAGAACACCACCTGCACGATCGCCAGGAGGACGAGCAGCGGCATGGTCACCTCCTCCTTGCGCACCAGGGCGGAGACGAACAGCCCGAGCATCATCGCGGTGAAGGCCAGCAGCGCGACCGCGAGCGTGAGTTCCACGAGCGGCGGCATGAGCACTCCCTTGCCGCCCGGGACGTTCAGCGGCACCCCGATCAGCGCGACGAGCGTGAGGACCACCGCCTGGACGACCGTGATCAGGCCCAGCACCACGACCTTCGACATGAGGTACGCGGAGCGGGACAGGCCGACGGCTCTCTCCCGCCGGTAGATCGTGCGTTCCTTCACCAGCTCCCGCACGGCGTTGGCCGCCCCCGTCAGGACGCCGCCGACACACAGGATGAGCAGCACGTTCAGCGTCGACTCGGGGTTGAGGCTGCCCTCCGACAGCGCCCGGGCCATCGCTCCCATCACGAACGGCAGGGCGATCATGATCGCCAGGAATGTCTTGTCGGCGGACAGCGCCGCCGCGTACCGGCGGACCAGCGTACGGAGCTGGGAGCCCCAGCTCTGCGCCTTGGGCGGCGGCCCGGGCTCCGGGACCTCGCCGGAACGGGACTGTCCCGGCCGCTCCATCGCGTCGGCGATGTACTGCCGGTGGAAGCGCGACGAGCGGTACTGCCCGGCCCAGTCGCGCCCGCGCTCGGTCTCGAAGGCCTCGAACGCCTCGGGCCACTCGTCGAAGCCGAAGAAGCCCAGCGTGTCGTCCGGCGGCCCGAAGTACGCGACGCGCCCACCGGGCGCGAGCACGAGCAGCCGGTCGCAGACGTCCAGACTCAGTACGCTGTGCGTGACCACGATGACCGTCCGGCCGTCGTCCGCGAGCCCGCGCAACATGTGCATCACCGAGCGGTCCATCCCGGGGTCCAGCCCGGAGGTGGGCTCGTCGAGGAAGAGCAGTGACGGCTTGGTGAGTAGTTCCAGGGCTACGCTGACCCGCTTGCGCTGGCCGCCCGACAGGCTGTGGATGGGCTGTTCGGTCCGCTCGCCGAGTCCGAGCTCGCCGATCACCTCGTCCACCCGCGCCCGCCGCTCGTCGGCGGCCGTGTCCTCGGGGAAGCGCAGCTCGGCGGCGTACGTGAGGGCCCGCCGCACGGTGAGCTGGAGGTGGAGGATGTCGTCCTGCGGGACGAGACCGATGCGCTGGCGCAGCTCCGCGTAGTCGACGTAGAGGTCCCGGCCGTCGTAGAGGACTGTGCCCCGGTCGGCGGGACGCTGGCCGGTGAGCGCGTTGAGCAGCGTCGACTTGCCCGCGCCGGACGGTCCGACCACCGCGAGCAGGCATTTCTGACCGACGGGGAAGGACACGTCCTCCATGAGCGTCTTCCGGCCGTGGTCGACCGTGACGGCGATGTCCTGCACGTCGAGGGAGACCTCACCGGTGTCGGTGAACTCGACGAGCTGTCCGCCGATGAGGCAGAACGCGGAGTGCCCGATGCCGACGATGTCGTCCGGTGTGACACGGGCTTCGGCGACGGGACGGCCGTTGAGGAAGGTGCCGTTGTGACTGCCGAGGTCCTGGATCCAGTACGTCCCGTCCGGGTGCGCCCGTAGTTCGGCGTGGCGTCGCGAGACGACGAGATCGTCGACGACGAGGTCGTTGTCCGGCGCACGGCCGATCCGCACGGTGCGCGTCGGCAGTGGCCGCACGGACGTGGGCTGCCGGAAGGTGCCGGTCAGGGCCGGGTGGGAGACCGAGGACGGCCGGGGTGGCGTGCGCGGTGGCGCCGGAGCCGGAGGCTCCGGAACCGGTACGGGAGGGGGCGCCGGTGGTGGTGGCTCAGGAGCCGGTACGGGCGGGGGTACGGGCGTCCCCGGCCCGGGCTCCCGCTCCCGTACGCCCGGACCGGCGGGCACTTCGGGAACGTCGGGCGCTTCGGGGGCTCCCGGCGCTCCAGGTGTTCCAGGTGCTTCAGGTGCTCCAGGTGCTCCAGGTGCACCGGAAACGGGGGCCTCGGGCCCCGAGCCCTCGGGCGCCGGTCGTTCCGGGGCGGCGGGGCCATCCGGGGCGACCGGGGCAGCGCCAGAGAGCGAGGAAGCCGGGGAATCGGCGGCGACCGAGGAATCGGCGGCGACCGGGGAATCGGGTACAGCCGGGGCCTCCGGTACGACCGGGGCGCCCGGACCCGCCGTGCCCGAGAGTACGGCGCGTGGGCCGTCTCCCGGGTGTCCGAACCGTATGACCGTCCCTGGACCGACCTCGCGCACGGCGATACGGCGGCTGTCCGCGAAGGTGCCGTTCGTACTCCCCTCGTCCTCAAGGGTCCAGTGGTCACCGACGGCCCGCAGGACCGCGTGGTGCCAGGACGTACGGTCGTCGTCAAGGACGACATCGCTGGTGGGGTCGCGCCCGATGCGGTAGACCCGGCTCGGACTCATGACGGTCGCGTCCCCGTTGATCTCGAGGACGAGCTCGGGTGCGGCGGGCGCGACTGGCCGCTCTCCCATGCGTGAATTTTATCTTCCGGGGCTCATCCGTGCCTGCGCGAGCCGCCGGTATCGTGGTCGCCTCCAGCGCGACCGAAGGAGCCCACCCGTGCCGAAAGGCGTCACGAAGCGTCGGCCCCGGACCCGGGCGGCCCTGCTCAAGGCGGCTCTGGAGACCTTCGCCGAGCACGGTTTCCACGCCGCCTCCATCGAGCAGGTCTGCGAGCGCGCCGGCTACACCCGGGGCGCCTACTACTCGAACTTCGCCAGCAAGGAAGAGCTCTTCCTCGCCCTCTTCGACGAGCACAGCGAACGGACCGTACGACGGCTCGCGGAGGCCGTCGACGCGCTCTCCGCCGAGGACTACACCCTGGAGCGGCTCGCCGAACTCGCCTCCCGGATCGAGCCGGACGAGCGGGACTGGTACCTGGTGACGACCGAGTTCACCCTGCACGCCATCCGGGACCGGCAGGCGGCATGGGTGCTGGCCCGGCACGACGCCCGGCTGCGGGCCGAGATCGCCCGGGGCGTGACGACCGTACTGCGCCGGGCGGGACGTGAACTGACCGTGGACGCCGACCGGTTCGCCCGGATGCTGATCGCCCTGCGCGAAGGTGGCCTCGCGCAGAGCTACGTCGAGCCGGCGGAGCTTCCGCCGGGCAGCCTGGAACGGGAGTTCCTCGCCCCGCTGTTGGCGGCGACGACCCGGGAGATCGACAGCGCCCGGTAAACCGGTAGGCCGGTCAGTCGAAGAGGTCGGGGTCCGAGGCCGTGATCTGGTCCCACAGCGGACGGGCCTGGAACCAGCCCGCCAGGTGGGTGCCGACCTGGCCCCGGGTGAGGAGGGCGGTCTCCCGGTCGATCAGCTGCGGCGTGCCGGCGGCCATCGCCAACAGCTGGGCCTGGCAGGAGCGTTCCATGGTGACGAACCACCAGACGGCCTCGGCGACCGAATGGCCGACCGTGAGCAGCCCGTGGTTCTTGAGGATGACCGCCTTGTGGCCCGCAAGGGCCTTGGCCACGCGCCGCCCCTCGTCCAACTCGTTGACCAGGCCACGGTAGTCGTCGTAGATCCCGTGGTCCTCGAAGAAGGCGCAGGCGTCCTGCGTGATCGGCGCGAGCGGGATGCCGAGGCTGGAGAACGCCTTGCCGTGCAGCGAGTGCGAGTGCGCGGCGGCGACCGCGTCCGGGCGGGCCGCGTGCACCTGCGAGTGGATGACGAACGCGGCACGGTTCACCGGGCGGTTGCCGGACAGCACCGTTCCCTCGTGGTCGACGAGGATCAGATCGGAGGCCTTGATCTGACTGAAGCTCATGCCGAACGGGTTGACCCAGAAGGCGTCGGGGTTCTCCGGGTCGCGGACGGTGATGTGCCCGGCGACCCCCTCGGAGAACCCGAACCTGCCGAAGAGCCGGAATCCCGCGGCGAGTTGCTCCTTGCGGTGGCGCCGCTCCTCCTCGACGGTGTCGAAGGTGGGCGGCAGCGGGAGGGCGACCCCTTCGGGCAGCGGGCCCACGACGGCGGACAGGGCGGGCGGGAGAGTGCTCACGGTGGGCTCCTCACGACGGCGGGACGTGGTGCCCGCCAGAAGATACAGAGACGTATCCGATTCGCCAATGGATCGCGCGGACCACCCTTGCGGGGCGGCGACGTCGGTGACTACGGTCGCCTCGACGCGGTAAGCGCTTACCGTCCCCGCCCGCTCTGCCTCGCCCGTCCCCTCCTGGAGCTGACCCGTGCCGATCGCGGACGTCCTGATCTACACCCGTACCGCCGGCTACCGCCACGACTCGATCCCGGCCGGTGCCAAGGCGCTCGCGGGACTGGCCGAGGCGGCCGGGTACGACGCCGAGGTGACCGAGGATCCGGCGGCCTTCACGCGGGAGCGGCTCCGGCGCTGCGCCGCGGTGGTCTTCCTCTCCACGACCGGAACCGTCCTGACCGAGGCGGGCAGGGAGGCGTTCGCGTCGTACGTCGTCGGGGGCGGAGGCTTCCTGGCGATCCACGCGGCGGCCAACGCGGAACCGGACTGGCCGTTCTACGGCGACCTGCTCGGCACGCGCTTCGACGGCCACCCGGAGATCCAGCCTGGCGTGGTGTGCGTGGACGTGCCCGACCACCCGGCGACGGCCGGGCTGCCGGCCCGGTGGGCCTGGACGGACGAGTGGTACAACTTCACGTCGAACCCCCGGGTCGAGGGGGTACGGGTGCTGGCCCGCGCGGACGAGTCGACGTACCGGGGCGGGACGCTGGGCGCGGACCACCCCCTGGTGTGGTGCCGCGAGGCGGGCCGGGGCCGGTTCTTCTTCACGGCGCTCGGACACGCGGCGGAGACGTACGAGGACGACGCGTTCCGGGGGCACCTGGCGGGAGCCCTGAGCTGGGTGGCGGGCGCCGGATCTCCCGTACGGGACACACCCCCGGGTCTCTGACCCCCGGACGACCCCCGGACGACCCCCACACACGCCTCGGGGCGTCGGCCGGTCACCCCCGCGCCCCCTCCCCGATTGCGGTCGGCACCGAGGCGCGGGAGGGTTCCTTTGGGGCGGACCGGCAGGAGGATACCAATGGGGATCGCCACCGTGAATCCCGCCACGGGCGAGACGCTACGCACCTACGACGCGCACGGCCACGACGAGGTCGAGCGGCGGATCGCCGCCTCGTACGAGACGTTCCGGCAGTACCGCGCCACCTCCTTCGCGGAACGCGCCCGGCTGATGCGCCGCGCCGCCGACCTCCTCGACGAGGACGCCGAGGACGTCGCCCGCACGATGACCACCGAGATGGGCAAGACGATCAAGGCCGCCCGCGCCGAGGCCGCCAAGTGCGCCAAGGCGATGCGCTGGTACGCCGACCACGCCGAGGCCCTGCTCGCCGACGAGCACCCCGCCCCGGCCGACGTACGGGACTCCGGCGCCGACTCCGCCCGCGTCCACTACCGCCCGCTCGGCCCGATCCTCGCCGTCATGCCGTGGAACTTCCCGCTCTGGCAGGTCATCCGGTTCGCCGCTCCCGCCCTCATGGCGGGCAACACGGGGCTCCTCAAGCACGCCTCCAACGTGCCCAGGACCGCGCTCTACCTCGGGGACCTCTTCCGCCGGGCCGGCTTCCCCGAGGGCTGCTTCCAGACCCTCCTCATCGGCTCCGGAGCCGTCGAGGCCGTCCTGCGCGACCGCCGGGTCGTCGCCGCCACCCTCACCGGCAGCGAGCCGGCCGGCCGCTCGGTCGCCGCCATCGCGGGCGACGAGGTGAAGAAGACGGTCCTGGAGCTCGGCGGCAGCGACCCGTACATCGTGATGCCGTCGGCCGACGTCCCCCGCGCGGTCAAGACCGCCGTCACCGCGCGCGTGCAGAACAACGGCCAGTCCTGCATCGCGGCCAAGCGCTTCATCGTCCACGGCGACGTCTACGACGACTTCGCCGAGCGTTTCACCGCCGCCATGACCGCCCTGACGGTCGGCGACCCCCTCGACGACTCCACCGACGTCGGCCCGATCGCCACCGAACAGGGCCGCGCCGACCTGGAGGAACTCGTCGACGACGCCGTACGCAAGGGCGCCACGGTCCTCTGCGGCGGATCGCGCCCCGAGGGCCGTCCGCACGGCTGGTTCTACGAGCCGACCGTGCTGACCGGCATCACCCCGGAGATGCGCATCCACCAGGAGGAGGCCTTCGGCCCGGTCGCCACGCTCTACCCGGTCAGTGACATCGAGGAGGCCGTGGCGGTCGCCAACGACTCGCCGTTCGGGCTCAGTTCGAACGTCTGGACCCGGGACGACGCCGACATCGCCTTCTTCGTACGGGACTTGGAGGCCGGTGGCGTGTTCGTCAACGGCATGACGGCCTCGCATCCCGCGCTCCCGTTCGGCGGCGTGAAGCGTTCCGGCTACGGTCGTGAGCTCTCCGGTCACGGCATCCGCGAGTTCTGCAACGCGAAGACGGTCTGGCAGCGGACCTGACCGTGCGGCTTCCCCCTACCGGTCCCGCGTCCACGCCAACAGGTCGTCCGCCGACCAGGAGTTGATCACCCGCTCCGTCGGCACCCCGCACTCCTCCGCCCGCGCGCAGCCGAAAATCTGCCACTCCAACTGCCCCGGCGCGTGCGCGTCCGTGTCCACCGCGAACCAGACGCCCGCCGCCACCGCCTGCCGCAGCAGCCGGCGCGGCGGATCGAGCCGCTCAGGGCGGCTGTTGATCTCCACCGCCGTCCCCGACTCGGCACAGGCCGCGAAGACCCGCTCCGCGTCGAAGACCGACTCGGGCCGCAACCGTCCGCCGCTCACCAGCCGTCCCGTGCAGTGACCGAGGATGTCCATCAGCGGGTTGCGGACCGCCTTCTCCATCCGCCGGGTCATCGCCGGCGCGTCCATCCGCAGCTTCGAGTGCACCGAACCGACCACCACGTCCAACCGGTCGAGCAGTTCGGGCTCCTGGTCCAGCGAACCGTCCTCCAGGATGTCGCACTCGATCCCGGTGAGCAGCCGGAACGGTGCCCACTCCTCGTTCAGCCGCGCCACCACGTCGAGTTGCTCGCGCAGCCGGTCCGGCGACAGCCCGCGCGCGACCTTCAGGCTGGGGGAGTGGTCGGTCAGGACGGCCCACTCGTGCCCGATCCGCGCCGCCGTCCGGCCCATGTCCTCGATGGTGCTGCCGCCGTCCGACCATTCGGAGTGGAGATGGCAGTCACCGCGCAGCGCCGCCCGGATCGTCTCACCGCCGGTGACCTCGGGGACGGGGAGCTCGGCCTCCAGACCCTCCAGATACTCCGGAACCCGCCCCTCCAGGGCCTCCCGGATCACCGCGGCCGTCTTCGGCCCGATGCCCTTGACCTGCTCCAGGCTCCCGGCCGTGGCGCGCCGTTCCACCTCGCCGTCCGCCATGGCCGTGACGGCGGCGGACGCGGTACGGAACGCGCGGACACGGTACGTCGGCGCCTGCGAGCGCTCCAGCAGGAAGGCGATCCGGTCCAGCGCCGCCACGGGATCCATACCGGCTCCTCGCTCCTCACCCTCGCCCGGACGGCTCGGAGGCACCGGAGGGCTCGGGCGTGGCCGTCGCGTGTACCGGGCCGATCTCGCACCACACCGCCTTGCCCTCGCCGCGCGGCTCCACACCCCACCGCGAGGACAGCGCGTCGAGCAGCAGCAGGCCGCGCCCCGAGGTCGCCGCCTCGCCCGGCGTACGCCTGCGCGGCCAGGCACTCGACCGGTCCTGCACCGAAAGCCGCACCCGGCGCACCGGCTCCGGGAGGACCTCAAGCGTGAGCACCGCGCCGCCCTCGGTGTGCAGGAGCACGTTGACGAGCAGCTCACCCGTCAACAGCTCGGCGTCGTCGGCGAGTTCGGACATGTTCCAGTCCCGCAGCGCCTGGCTCACCGCCGCCCGCGCGTCCGACAGGCCCTGCGGATCGGCCTGGTGGATGTACTGGTGGATGCGCGGCGCCCGTGGAGTCCCGGGGTCCGGGCTGCGCCGCAGCACCAGCAGGGCCACGTCGTCCCCCGCGCCCCAGCGCTCCCACAGCCGGTCCGACAGATGGTCCGCGAGCGCCTCCGCCTGCGGCGGGCCGATGCTCATCGCCTCCGACAGCGCGTCCAGACCGGTCTGGATGTCCGAGCCCGGCTGCTCGACCAGCCCGTCCGTGCACAGCACCAGCGTCTCGCCCGGTACGAGGTCGAGCCGGGTCTCCGGGAACTCCTCGTTCCCGAACACGGTCGCCAGGCCCAGCGGCAGCCCGCCGCGCAGCTTCGGCTGCCCGACCCGGCCGTCCGTGTGCCGGATCAGCGGTCCCAGATGGCCGGCGCGCACGGCGCGCACGGTTCCGGTACCCAGGTCGACCTGGGCGTAGGTGCAGGTCGCGAAGCGGTTGGTGTCGAGCTCGGCGAGGAACCGGGAGGCCCGCGCCAGTACCGTCGAGGGCGCGTGGCCCTCACCCGCGTACGCCCGCAGCGCGATCCGCAACTGGCCCATGATCGCGGCCGCGTGCGTGTCGTGCCCCTGGACGTCCCCGACCACGATCCCGACCCGGCCGCGCGGCAGCGGGATCACGTCGTACCAGTCGCCGCCGACCTGCCGCCCGCTCCACGCCGCGTGGTAGCGGACCGCGATCTCGCCGCCGGAGATCGCCGGAATACGGCGCGGCAGCATGGTCTCCTGCAGTCCGGTGGCCAGTTCCCGTTCCTCGTCGAAGAGGATGGCGCGCTGGAGGGACTGCGCGACGATGGCGGCAAGACCGAGCAGCAGGTTGCGCTCGTCCGCGTTGAAGGACGAGCGGCGCCGGTAGAAGAGCGCCATCCCGCCGAGCGACCGGGCCTGGGCGACGAGTGGCAGATAGCAGGCGGAGGTGAACTTCAGCCGCTCGATGTAGGGCGCGAGCTCCGGGAAGTCCCGGCCGAGGGTCTGGAACGAGGACACGAAGCGCGGCCGCCCGCTCAGTACCGTCTCCGCCAGCGGCAAGCCGCGGTCGAGGCGGCGCGACCGGAAGTCGTTCAGGGCGTCCAGGGACTCCCCGCTCAGCGCGATCACGTTGAGCGAACCGTTCTCCACCAGGCCGAGCGCGAGCCCGTCCGCCCCGAGCCGGGCGAGCCCGCCGGGACCTGTCATGGCCGCCGTCACGTCGTCGACGGTCACGGCCCGCGACAGCGCTTGCGTGGTCCGCTCGACGATGCTCGTCTGGACCTCGCGGCGCTTCTCCAGCTCCAGGACGAAGGCGGAGTGCGTGACCTCGGCGGTCGTGTCGCGGACGATGCCGACGATCCGGTGGGCCCGCCTGTCCGGCGTGCGCAGAATCCGCGCCTGGACGTGCGTCCACTGGGGTGTTCCGTCGTCCCCCTCGATCCGGAAATGCGCGGTGTACGAGTTCTCGCCACTCTTGATCGCCGCCCGTACGACCTCGTCGAGCCGGGTGCGCTCCGGGGGGTCGAGGCGCCGGACGAGCGAGGCGGGACGCCCGTCGAACTCGCTCGGTTCCATCCCGAACACCAGCAGCCCGGCCTCGTCGACGTCGATGGTGCCCGTGTCGAGGTCCCAGTCGAAGCTGCCGGTCCGATTCATGGCGAGCCGCTCGGTGGGCCCGATCTCGCCACTGCGCGTACTCCGGTCGTCATCGGTCATCCTCACCATTGTCGAACCCGTACCCCTGCGACGCCATGGCGGCGACACACCGATTGCCGGAGTTGTGACCGACGGACCGATGTCACTGCGAGCGGCGCACGGGGGTGTAGCGGGCGGCCAGGGGAGAATGAGCCGGTGATGATCGTCCGGTACCGCGTTCTCGGCCCCTGCCAGGCGTTCCGGGCCGACGGCGAGGAGGCCGTGCTCAGCGGCGCCCGGCTCCGGGCCCTGCTCGCGGCGCTGGCCGGGGCCGCCGGGCGCGGCGTCCGGACGGGCGAGCTGATCGAGCTGATCTGGGGGGCCGACCCGCCCGGGAACGGCACCGAGGCGCTCCAGGCGCTGGTCGGGCGGCTGCGCCGGGCGCTGGGCCGGGAGGCCGTGGACTCCGTCGCCGGCGGGTACCGCCTCGCCGCCGGGGCCGAGGACGTGGACCTGTACGTGTTCGAGCGGCTGGCCACCGAAGGCGCGGACGCGCTGAGGGCCGGGGAGACGGAGCGAGCGGCGCGGCTGCTCGAAGAGGCGCTCGCGCTGTGGCGCGGTCCCGCGTTCGCCGACCTGCCGGGCCGGGACGGCGACCCCCTGGTCGTACGGGCGGAACTGCGGCACGCGCAGGCCCGCAGGGACCGACTCGCCGCCGACGTGGCCCTCGGGCGGGCGGCGACCGTCGTGGCACCGCTGGAGGCCCTGGCGGCGGAGCAGCCCTTGGACGAGACCGTGCAGGCGCTGCGCATCCGTGCCCTGCGGGCCGCCGGGCGCGGGGCCGAGGCGCTGCGGGCGTACGAGGAGGTACGCGGCATGCTCGCCGATCGCCTGGGTGCGGACCCCGGGGCCGAACTGCGCGCTCTGCACGCGGAGTTGCTGGCAGGCGAGGGGTCGGCGACGACGACGGCGCCGCTCCGGCTGCCGGCGCGATTGACCTCCTTCGTCGGGCGGGAGCGGGAACTCGGCCTGTTGGCGGACGAGTTGGGGCTACGTCGGCTGATCACCCTGATCGGACCGGGTGGGGTGGGGAAGACCCGGCTGGCCCTGGAGGCCGCCGACGAGGCCGGGACGCGGCGGTGGCCGGACGGGGTGTGGTCGGCCGAACTCGCCTCAGTACGCGCGGAGTCAGAGGTGCCGGCCGCCGTCCTCACCGCGCTCGGCGGCCGCGAGACACCGTCGTGGGGAGCCGCGCCCCGGGACGCGCTCACCCTGCTGGTGGAGCACTGTGCGTCGCGTCGGCTGCTGGTGATTGTGGACAACTGTGAGCATGTGGTGGGTGCGGCGGCGGAGTTGGTGGACGTGCTGCTGGCGCGGTGTCCGGGGGTGACG
>NZ_JAUPWM010000362.1:0-284 GCF_032436795.1 Streptomyces sp. P9(2023) | reverse complement strand
CCCGCCACGATGAAGTCATGGCGGGTCACGATCTTCGACCAGAGGCCGGCGACCTCCGGCACGTCCAGGCCGAAGACAGTCGTCAGCGTCGTCATGAGATCCGTGACGTCCTCGAACACCCTCTCCCGTGTCTCCGTAGGCGTGAGTTCGCGTAGAGTGCGGCCCCGCAGAATGGCGAGACCGTTCGACATGTGTCGCTGCACGACGAGGTTCTGAACGAAAGGCGACATCGGCGATGTCTGGAGAAACTCGCACTTCGCGGCCAGCACGGCTTCGTCAGCCGG
>NZ_JAUPWM010000361.1:0-284 GCF_032436795.1 Streptomyces sp. P9(2023) | reverse complement strand
ATATGGGCAACATCGCTAATACTGCTAGCAGCAAGAGCACGGCGGTCAAGCCGATAACGCCCTGAAAGCTCTTCGGCAAAGTGCATGGCATCACACATTGAGCCCCCATTGCCACAACTAAACACCTGCCCACTTTCTTTCAACGTTTTTACCAGCAAGCAGGCAGCCTGCTCAATGGAAGATAGGGCAACAGCATTTTCTAATAGCGCAGTTAGCCCTAGTTGCGCTTCATGAAGACTCTCAACTATTAAATTGCTCATTTATTATCACTCACCAAAACCTAG
>NZ_JAUPWM010000360.1:0-285 GCF_032436795.1 Streptomyces sp. P9(2023) | reverse complement strand
CTGCCAGCCGTCATGCACAAACGGCTCACCCATCGACCAGCCGTCAGCGACCAGGCAGTGGGCCTCGATCCAGTCAGCAGACAGATACCCCAGAGTTGGCCACGCAACCGACCAGTCATCGTCAGGAAGCGAGGCCGCCATTGATCGCTCTCAGCTTCGAGCCGCGAGACCGCTTCGGCGTCGCAGCCTCAGCCTCGACTGACGAGGCGGTGCGGGTTGTGATCTTCCACCCCAGAGCTGCCAAACCAGCAGGCGTCAAGCCGATGTGCTCAGCGAAACGATGCA
>NZ_JAUPWM010000359.1:0-285 GCF_032436795.1 Streptomyces sp. P9(2023) | reverse complement strand
GGGAAAACCAGCGTGCGGGCGATGGCTTCCTTGATGACCGTGATCGGGTCAGAGTTGGCGTAGTCGCTGAACTGCGACGTGCCAGACAGGGTCTGGCGCCGGGTGGCGTCATAGGAGGCCGGGTTGTGCACCAGATTGGCGACCCGCACTTCGCGGATGTTGGCAATCGTATCGGTCAGCATCATCGCCGCGTGGCCTTCCGGGTCATGCGTCGAGCGGTTTTGCGCGCGCGCATCTGCCGCTGCCTGAATGTCGGAATGCGGGATCGGGCTGTCGAGGCCGAAA
>NZ_JAUPWM010000358.1:0-285 GCF_032436795.1 Streptomyces sp. P9(2023) | reverse complement strand
ACCGCATTTACGTTACCACCGGCAGCCACCTGATGCAGGAGCATCCGGCTTGTGATGACCTGCTCGAACGCCTCGATGAAATCCTCTACCGGGCCGCGTACCGTGACGGCGAGCCGTTCACGGTCGCGCCGCCCCTCGATGAGGCGCGGCATGGCCGCGCCATATCCCTCGACCTGCCGCCTGTCGCTGCCGTCGATGAAGGCGAGTTTTTCAGCGAGGACAAGCGCGCGCTACCGCCGCCGGATGGGGCGCTCTGGTTCCGTAAAGCCGGTGAGGCTCCGCAAC
>NZ_JAUPWM010000357.1:0-285 GCF_032436795.1 Streptomyces sp. P9(2023) | reverse complement strand
CGCGAGATCGTCATCCATTTCCGCCGCGACCACGACCAGCGCGTAACCCACGAGCAGGGCACGACGTGCGAGCTGTTCGACTGCGGCTCCCACGGCCAGCACGGCGACCGCCGGCATCGGTTCTTTGACTACGACGGCGACAAGCGCCGCATCGAGAGCGACCTGCGCGAGATCGTCGCCGCCTGGTTCTCCGACCACAAGCCGCACATCTGGCGCGACACGCCGGGCCACTGGGTGTGGCGCTGCGACTGCGGCCACATCGGACGCTGGCGACCCACCCACGCC
>NZ_JAUPWM010000356.1:0-285 GCF_032436795.1 Streptomyces sp. P9(2023) | reverse complement strand
GTATTGCCGGACGCGGTCTTTCGCACTAGCGACAGCTAAGACCTGCTCCTTCGGAAAGAAATGGTCTGATGACGGAGGCCACCTCATCGGGAAATTCCTCGTGAATGGAAAGCTTCCCTTTCGGCAATCGCTCGAGTCGAACATTTGGCAGACCGACCAATGATTCGATTTCGTCGCGAGAGCGTGCTGGCGTTTCATCTCCGTAGACCACCAGCGTCGGCTTGTCCGTCCTCGCCGCAAGACTTAGAAAACTATCCCGGCTCTCGACCCGATCAAGGTAGCCAC
>NZ_JAUPWM010000355.1:0-285 GCF_032436795.1 Streptomyces sp. P9(2023) | reverse complement strand
TGAGATCGAACTATATCAGTACCCGTTGCCGATGATCATCGAACCAAGGGAATTGAAGAACAATCGGGATACTGGTTATCTCACTCGTAAGGACAGCGTGATCCTGAAGAACAACCATCATGATGATGATGTGTGTCTCGATACACTCAACAAGTTCAACCGCACAAAGTTGCGTGTGAACTCCGATACGGTCGCTTTCATGAAGAACTCATGGAAGAACCTCGACAAGCAGAAGGACGGCGAAACACGTGAGGATTTCCTCAAGAGACGCCGTGCATTCGAGAA
>NZ_JAUPWM010000354.1:0-286 GCF_032436795.1 Streptomyces sp. P9(2023) | reverse complement strand
CTGAGTAGGCACGAATCAAACAGTCAGCAGGCAATAATCATGGAACTCAGCTGTGAGCAATCATGCTGCTCAGCTGGCAATAATCAAGCAGCTGAGCAGGCAGGAATTACACAGCACAGCTGGCAATTGTCAAGCAGATGACAGGCAGGAATCGTGCAGCTCAGCTGGCAATTGTCAAGCAGATGAGCAGACACTAATCACGCAGCTCAGCAGGCCCTGATCACGTGACTGAGCATGCACTGTTCACGTGGCTGATCATACACTGATCACGTGATTGATCATGCAC
>NZ_JAUPWM010000117.1:0-607 GCF_032436795.1 Streptomyces sp. P9(2023) | reverse complement strand
TGATTCGGTTAAGACAACTCAACCTAAAAATAAAACGAGTGCAGCCAGCAAAACTGATCCGCCGATAATTGTTGAAGTGTACACAACCGTTGAACTTGATAAGAAAGTAGTTTCTAAAGAAATTGCAGAACCGGTAAAAATTGAGATTGATGGAATTGAGCGGAGAGCTACAATCATCAAAAAAGGGAGGGCAAAATAGTGACAAAGCAGGTTACAGTAACATTTGATGAATACGTCATCACAGAAATTTTGACCGTTAACTCCCTGAACCGAGGAATTGGGCCAACACAATCTTTTCGTACGCAAAACAGAAATGATAAGAAAGGTGTGCGCTTCCTTGGCACGTCTTCTACGGTTTTAACTCATGAAATGGATTTTACCCTGATGGAGGGTGTAATAGAGAAACGACGAGAGATATCAAGAATTTTAAATGTAAGTGAACCTAAGAAGCTGATTTACTCAGATGAACCTGACAAGTTTTATTGGGCACTGCCTAGTGGGGACACTGATTTTGAAGATAAAAGACTCTATGGGGATGGGTCAATTACATGGCAGATTTTTGACGGCCTTGCCTACTCCACGGAAGAGTATAGCTTTACCAACGACG
>NZ_JAUPWM010000353.1:0-286 GCF_032436795.1 Streptomyces sp. P9(2023) | reverse complement strand
CTTGGGAAGCCGCGTTAAGGGGCCAGCGCAAAGCAGGACACGGCGGCCTGCGCCACCACCGGGTTGCCCTCTACCACCGCGCCGGTCTGGGCGGCCATTTCGCGGACTGGCAAAGGGCCATAGATCAGCGGCGCGACGGCGTTCGGGCTGCCGCGAAACACCACCGACCCTTCGGGCGCACCGCGCCGGGGCGCAAAGCCCTGCGCGTCCAGCGTGGCGGTAAAGGTCTCATCGCCCAGATCGAAGCCAAGCGTGATGGCGCTGACCAGATGCGCGCCGATCTGCC
>NZ_JAUPWM010000352.1:0-286 GCF_032436795.1 Streptomyces sp. P9(2023) | reverse complement strand
GTTGAGTTTCTGAGATTAACTGTTTCAGTAATTCGCAAATAGAAAAAAGCTCTTCAACTTTTGAAACAATTATGTCTTGTATTTTCCTTGATGGAACAATGATAGGTATTGCTTCAACAACCTTTTTACTAATTTTTGGCATTGTCCCAGAAGTACCTGTCATCCTTGTCCACATAAACTCTCTTGCCATTGGTGATGATAGCCATGTTGAAAGAAACTCGGATGAAACAGTTTTTGATGGCCGAATTTTCATCATTAGATCAGGATAAATTACGTCGCATACATC
>NZ_JAUPWM010000351.1:0-286 GCF_032436795.1 Streptomyces sp. P9(2023) | reverse complement strand
CCTGCGCTTGGGCCAGATAGGAGATCGACGCCACGCCCCCGCGCAGGTCTGCCAGCGCGGTATTGGTCTGGGTCACGCTGGCATTGGTCTGGCCTAGCTGCGCCTCAAGCGCCGTCCGGGCCGAGGCAATCGCGCTGTTGGTCTGCGCGCTGGTCAGGTAATCCGCCAGAATGTTCGCACGCACGCCGGCCTCGACTTCGCCAGAACCGAGTTCTTCCGCTGTGGCTGGCCGGATGCGGATGCGGTGGAAGCGTATGGTCTTGGCAGCAGGTGTCCACGCGGAGTC
>NZ_JAUPWM010000350.1:0-287 GCF_032436795.1 Streptomyces sp. P9(2023) | reverse complement strand
GCCCATGACCACCTGACCCGGACCGGCACCGATCAGCCGCGCGATACGGTCGCCCACGCGGCGCGGCTGCTCATACCAGCCGGCCTTGTTCCAGCCGGTGATAAGCATCTCCGACCACTCGTCCCGCATCATCGTGGCCACGCGCCCGGCTGCGGCCACCGGCATTGGTCCCAGCGAATTGCCATCCAGATAGGTGACGCCGGGCGGCAAATGAAACAGCGCGCGGGTGCGGGTGAAATCGGTCATCTGGTTCTCCCTTTGGCAAAGGGTTAACAGGGGGGCAGGCA
>NZ_JAUPWM010000349.1:0-287 GCF_032436795.1 Streptomyces sp. P9(2023) | reverse complement strand
ATTGGCGCTGATTTCCACATCAGTTTTTTCGTCCACTGTGACGACAAATGATGTCAGTGGAAACTATACATTCAAAAAAGTGGGTATACAAAAATTAAAGTGGATACGAATCTTGAGCAGAGATTTCCGCTACTGGAGGTAAGGACGTTCGACATCCCGACGTCGGTAAAAATATCGGCCAAGCTCTGAATTATAGTTTGGCGCTTTCAGGGTACAAACTTGATGATCTAAAAAGAACCGAACAAAAAGTTTCAAATCTATACACGTTAAATCTTCCTTTCACAAAT
>NZ_JAUPWM010000348.1:0-288 GCF_032436795.1 Streptomyces sp. P9(2023) | reverse complement strand
TCTGCCTATGGTGACAGTCGCAGCTTACAAGCTCGTGCTGGAACGTGAAGTGGGCCAGCAGAAACTGCATCCGGCTGTGCATATCGTCTGTGACGGTAATGCTGACGAAGATCGTGCAATCACCCAGGAACTGGGTACTGCCATGAAAACTCGTCTGATCTGGCTTCGTATGGTTCTGGATGGAACCAAGCGAGATCACTTCGATGATTTCATGTATGACGTTGCTATCCCGCAGAACTGGGATAACCGCATCATTGCGTTCCTTCACCACAAGCCGGAATACCTGAA
>NZ_JAUPWM010000347.1:0-289 GCF_032436795.1 Streptomyces sp. P9(2023) | reverse complement strand
CGCTTTTCTTGAAGTTACGGAAAAGCTTTGCAACAAGATCGCTATCATCACAACCTTCCTGCAAGACACGCTTAATGCGGTAATACAGTTTGCTGTATGATTTTCTGCTTTCATTTTGGTAGGCACCATGAGCAGCCTTAAACAAGGCATAGCGTTCCACATTGGTGAAGGTATAACCCTTCTTGTGACGTAACCAACCTTCTTTCTTTGCGAGATAGCTCTGTATGAGGTTTTCTTCATAAAGAAGGTGCTTGTTGTTATAGGTCGGGTCTGCCATCAACTGATCGAT
>NZ_JAUPWM010000346.1:0-289 GCF_032436795.1 Streptomyces sp. P9(2023) | reverse complement strand
CTCCGATTCCACCAATAACATTACCATTTAATTGAATAGGAATACCTCCGGCTAGAAATAATAAGTTTTCATTCATATATTGTAATGGCTGCATAATAGGGTTATCGGCTATCACCTTCATTAAATTACCAGAAGGTTGTTTCATGCTCATTGCTGTAAATGCTTTTTTACGTGAACTTTCTAATGTGTGAATACCTGCGCCATCAGACCGAAGTTGAGCTAAGACTTGTCCAGATAGGTCTACGACTGTAGTTGATATTTTGTATCCTTTAGTTTCACATTGAGTCAA
>NZ_JAUPWM010000345.1:0-289 GCF_032436795.1 Streptomyces sp. P9(2023) | reverse complement strand
GTGAATCTCGGGGCCGGGATGATACCTGGTTCAGAGTCGTGCACCCGACCATCACCGACAAGAGCATTGAGTACAAAATATAAGGCTCAAGGGATAAGAAAACTTGGGGGTTAGTATCAAACGTGTCAATTAATCGACTTTCAGGACAAGCTGTAGATTGGCTTATTGGCGAACATGGCGGAACCGCTTACAAGTGCCATCTGGAAGGGCGAAAGATCTGAATTGGCATAATGTGTATATATACAGAAAATGTGTCAGTTCAGTCAGTTCAGTTGGTTCAATTTGTAAA
>NZ_JAUPWM010000344.1:0-289 GCF_032436795.1 Streptomyces sp. P9(2023) | reverse complement strand
GTCACTCATTGGCTCAACTATCCGTGTAGAGGTAGCGACCGACGCCTACGAAAGCACGGCGGAATGCACCTGTTTGACGAATTTCCGGCTTCTGAAGCTGTGCGAGACGCCAGAACAGAATACGGAAGGTGAGAGGGAAACGCTCAACAAAGTCCCCGATAGGGTCGATGTTGTCCTTGGTAGCCTTCGAGACTGCCGAGGAAATGGTTGCCCACTGGATGCCCGGATCATTCGGTACATCGACTGCTAGAGGATCGACAATCAAGGCGTCCATGTTCGGAACCTTGGT
>NZ_JAUPWM010000343.1:0-290 GCF_032436795.1 Streptomyces sp. P9(2023) | reverse complement strand
AGCCTTCAAGCCAAGGATAATGAAGAAAATCCTTTGTTATTAACCGGTAGTATTGCATTTACCGCTAACCAACCTGAAATAAAAGGTAAGCATTCTTCTTCATACACATCGACGGGACAGCAAGGCCAGTCGGAGAACTTTGATGAAGAAACCTTCAGCGCGCGTAGCCTCGATTTTAACTTAGGGGTTCGTTTAGACTATCAAGATCAAACATTAGAGGCTTCTTTAAGTATTGCTCTCGATAATCCAAACGGTTTGGTTTATTTCACCAGTATGCGTGAAGCATGGCA